>JAEUTF010000009.1 GCA_016788185.1 Bacteroidia bacterium
TTTATACAAAGAAAGGATATTTTGAAGTGAACGGGCTGCGGAGTTTCTGAATGCTACGAGAGAAATTAATAGGAAATGGGCCACGGATCTGTATGATTCATATGATTAAGTATGATTTGCTTTTGGGCAAAGGAAAAAAATCTTAGTGGCCGAAGAAAATATTTTTATGGGCCACGGATCTTTATGATTCATATGATTTATTATGATTTGCTTATGGGCAAAGGGAAAAATATACGTGGATGAAAATACTTTTATGGGCCACGGATCTTTATGATGGATATGATTTGTTATGTTTTATTTAGCGGCAAGAATAAAGTTTGTTATGGGCCGCTGATTTTTTAAGATGGATGATGATGGGTTATGATCGGCTTTCCGGTAAATCAGCAGTTAATCATGAGTCACGGATCTTTAGGAGGGATATGATTCTTTAGGATGGGTCTTCGCTGAGGGATGCAGGCCGTGGTCGCACGCCCGGGGAGCGCCGCTTGCAGAACAGATTTTTCAGGGCAGGAGGAGCCTGCGTACTCAGGCTTCCGACAGGGCTTTGATTTTGTCGAGCGCCAGCGGCCAGGTGCTTTCAAAAAAACTTTTGAACGCTTCGTTGCTGTCCATCTCCACGCGGAGCAGGGTGCCTTCTTTTTGTGGAATCATCGCGTAATTTTCAAACGATCCGGCCCAGCCTTCCACCTCGGGGCCGCTCAGAATTTCTTCTTCGCCCTTCAGGCTTCCCAGGTGTTCGATGCTGACAAATTTATCGCGGATGTTCTCGCGTATCCTGCTGACCATGCCGCCGATGTTTCCGGCCTCGTCGATGCCGGCGAAAAGAATTTTAGAACCTTTTTCCCAGGTGCCCCGGAAATGGGAGCTGGGGTTAAAGACGGAAGTCCATTCCCGGTAGCTGGGCTCGCTGAGCAAGGTCTGGTACACTTTGGCGGCCGATGCGGCGATCGGCTTTTCAAAACGAAGCACTTGCATGTCGCCCCTTCCCTCTACGTATTTTTTAAAGTTGTTCAGAATGGCCTGCCATCCCGCCTCCTGCATTTCCACAGGATTTTCATTTTCGGCATCGAATATTTCGGTGACGCGGGTGGCCTGCCCTTCTTCTTCAAACAAAACCTGGATGCGACGATCGTCGGCAAGGCTGTACACGATTTCCTTGTGCGGCACTACTTTTTCATAGGTGCCTTCAAAGTCAAAACCCATGCTTCCGTCGCGCGCTTCCATGCGCGCAAGGAATTTTCCGCCTTCGCGCAGATCGTTTTCGGCATAGGGCGTGAACCAGTCGTCGGAAGCCTGGTTCCATTTTAATACATGAAAGGGATGGGTCCAGAAGTTCCATACGGCCTGTACCGGCGCCTCCATCAAGGCCGAAACCCGGATGCTGGTTTTTTGATCGCTTGACATGATGACTTGTTCATAGTTCATGACAAACATACGAAGCATCGGGCGATGGAGAACAGACAAACACGTTAAATTAAAGGCAGGAGGTCCAAAAGTCCTGCGGAATCGCCTGCGTTAAGCGCGGTGCCCGCCTCTTGCAGGCCAGGCCGGTATCAGGCTTTTTCCATCGCTTCGGCCACGGCACTGTTCAGCACCAGGGTGTCGGGAAAAAAATGGACACGGCCGCTGCTGATTTCGTGCATACCGCCCACAATGCCGATCTGACCCGATTTGATCAGCTCCGCCAGAATCGGACTGCGTTCCATGATGGCGCGTACGGTTCGCTTTACATTGATGGCGGCCACCTTTTCCACAAAATCAGGGTTGTTGGAATGCCTGTTTTCGCTGGTGGTGTTTTCGTCTTCCACCGCCGGCCGGATCTTGGTGAGCAGGGTGGTGAGGTGTCCCATTTCCACATGGTCGCAGGCGCCTTTTACCGCGCCGCATTTGCTGTGACCCAGCACCACGATGATTTTGGCACCGGCCACCTTGCAGCCAAATTCCATGCTGCCGAGGATGTCTTCGTTCACGATGTTGCCCGCGATGCGTACGCTGAAGATATCGCCCAGCCCCTGGTCGAAAATCAGCTCGGCCGAGGTGCGGCTGTCGATGCAACTCAGGATCACCGCAAAAGGATGCTGCCCGTCGGAGGTTTCGTTGGCCTGCTGCAGGAGGTTGCGGTTTACCTTCAGGTTGTTCACAAAGAGCATGTTGCCTTCTTTCAACAGTTCAAGGGCCATGGGCGGGGTGATGGCCGCCTGCATTTCTTTGGTCAGTGTTTTCATTGCTTGGTTGTTTAGATGCGGAGGAAGCGAAAGGAACCGCCAGACGCCAGGGTGGTACCGGTGCCGGTGCGTTCATTCGGTTTCAACGAACGGAGCAAAGATAGTGTAAACTTTACCAAAGATAGTAAAGCTATCAAAAATAATTGTAAAGATAATATTGCCTACCTTTGCGGGCCTCCCGGCCTCTACCAAACTACGGCAATGAAACTGCAGGTACAAATCCAGATGAACGAAGCCCTCTTCCTGAGGGACCCCATGGGCTCCGAACTGGGCCGTAAAATCATCCGGCATAGTGTAGAATTGATTTATACGAATGGTTTTGAAGCTTTTACCTTTAAAAAGCTGGCGGAGGAAATTGCCACCACCGAGGCCGGCGTGTACCGCTATTTCGAGAACAAGCACAAGCTGCTGGTGTACCTCGCCGCCTGGTACTGGGCCTGGCTCGAATTTCAGATCAGTTATCAAACCAACAACATCCAGGAGCCGCAGCTGAAAATTAAGAAGGTGATCCGCCTGCTGGCTTCGGAGGTGGAGGACAATCCGGATACCGCCTTTGTGAACGAAAACCTGCTGCACCGCATCATCATCGCCGACGGCTCCAAGGCCTACCTCACCAAACAGGTGGGGGAGGACAACCGCCTGCAGTTTTTCAAACCTTACAAGGATTTGTGCGCGCTCATCGGGACCATGATCCTGGAGTGCAATGCAAAGTACAAGTACCCGAAATCACTGGCTTCTACCATCGTGGAGATGGCGCATTTTCAGAATTTCTTTATGAACAACCTGCCTTCG
>JAEUTF010000028.1 GCA_016788185.1 Bacteroidia bacterium
ATGGACAAAGTAAACGATACGCTTTGCTTTTTTGATATCCGCTTCGGCAAAACGGACCTTCGTTCCGTGCAGGGAAATGAAAAAACCTTTGTCTTCTATTTCAAGTTGACCGAACCGAAAGCCCGGCCGCTGGTTATCCGCCAATATGTATCGGGGAAAGACATGAAATTTTCGGAGTTCATGAAGCAGATTTTTTCAAGGATTTTCCATGAATTTTAATTAATCGTTTGTATTTCCGCATTCATCGTTTGTCTTTATCCGTTGGGCGATTTCTGAATTTTGTCAGGTTAAATATCCGTTAATTTGTTCGTCCCGTTGCACAACTGCCTTACATTTGATGCCGCGAATTATCATGTTGAAGTATTGTCTTTCGATTCTGCTCTTCGGTTGGTGGACGACCGGGATGCCCTCCCCTGTGGATACGGATACGCTCCGCAGCTGTCAGGCTTTCCGGGTCAGCGAGGCCCCGAAGATAGACGGGCGTCTGATGGAGAAGGAATGGATGCTGGCAGAGCCTACCGGCCATTTTATTCAAAGCCGGCCGGATGAAGGCCGGCCGGCCACCCAAAAGACGGAGGTGAGGGTATTGTATACTGATTTTGCCATTTACGTAGGCGCCTGGTGTTATGATTCTTCACCGGATAGTATCCTGAAACAGCTTGGTGTGAGGGATAACAACGATCTGAATGCGGACAATTTTTTTCTGAAAATCGATCCGTACAACAATAACCAGGATGCCTACCAGTTTGGCGTACATGCATCGGGCGTTCAGATGGACTCCCGCTTCAGCGACCCCACCTACGATGCCGTTTGGAATTCGGAGGTGTGCAGCGATGGCCTGGGATGGTATGTGGAGATGGAGATCCCCTACTCTGCCATCCGTTTTCCAGCGGTCGAAATGCAGGAATGGGGTCTGCAATTCACCCGGCTCGTCCGAAGGAACCGTGAATTTCAGATGTGGGCACTGGTACCTTCCACGGCTTCCAATCCACAGTTGCACTGGGGCCATCTCAAAGGCATCAGCCAGGTAAAGACTCCCGTTCGACTTTCCATCACCCCCTATATGGCCCTGAGTTATGACCATGATCCATTTTACAATGAAGACGGAACCTATTCCTACTCCAACCTGACTTCTTACAGTTTCGGAGCGGATATTAAGTACGGTATCGATGACCGTTTCACCCTTGACCTGACCCTTTTGCCTGATTTCGGGCAGGTGCAAAGCGACAGGATCGTTAAAAACCTGAGTTACCGGGAGGTGGTATACGATGAAAACCGGCCCTTTTTCAAAGAGGCCACCGAGCTTTTCAGCAAGGGAAATCTCTTTTATTCACGCCGCATCGGGAAAATACCGGGCGGATACTACAGTGTTTTCAATGAAGTACAGGAAGATGAAAACCTGGTGGAGAACCCATCACAGGTAAAATTGCTCAATGCCATGAAGATTTCAGGCCGGACGGACAAGGGACTTGGTATCGGTTTTTTCAATGCACTGACCGACAATACCTATGCGGTAGCCGAAAATAAGAACGGAGAAAAGCGAAGAATGCTCACCGAGCCGCTCACCAATTATAACATTATCGTGCTAGATCAGCAGTTCAAAAACAATTCCAATATTTATTTCATCAATACCAGCACCATTCGCCGTGAAGATTTTGATGATGCGAATGTGAGCGGAGCCGGATTGAAACTCAGCAACAAGAAAAACACCTACCTGGTCAGTGCTGAAGGAGTACTAACACAAAATTTCAGTGTCAGTAAAAGTGAAGAGGGCAATGTGTTCATGGATCGTGTAGGTTACAAATACAGTGTGGGTGCCGAGAAACTGGGTGGCAATTTCGGTTATGGCGCTTACCGGAATGTCACGAGTCCTGATTACGATGCCACCGACCTTGGCTTTTTCAGGGTGGCCGGGCAAAACAATACGGAAGGCTATTTCCGTTTTAACCGTTACAGGCCCTGGAAGTTTATACGTGAGTCCTATAACAACCTGAGTCTTTTTGTAGCCGATGATTTCCGGACAGGCAGGATCGGCGACAACAGCATTAACCTTAGTTTATTCGCCAACCTGATGAGCTGGAATGCGGTCTTTGCCGGGGGCGGGGCCCAACTGATCCGACCCTATGATTATTACGAAGCCAGAACGCCGGGGCAGGTTTTCAAAGGCTTGCGATATTATTATTTATATGCCGGTTTCAGCAGCGATTACCGAAAGAAACTGGCCGTGGATTACAATTTCAATATTTCGAATTTCATCGACCGATTTACCTGGTTTGGTTACAATAACTCCCTGAGTTTCCGTATCAGGCCCAACGATAAATTGTTTATCGTCTATGAAATTCAGTACAACTATGATCCCTTCAATGTAGGCTATGCGACCGCCACCGAAGAAGGACTGCCATTAATCGGCGGGAGAAGGCTGGACACCTGGGAAAACAGCATCAGGGGCAGCTATATTTTTAAGAACAACATGGGACTGACCCTGATCGGCAGACATTACTGGATCACCGGACAATACAAACGCTTTTTTAACCTGGACGAAAGCGGGGAAATGACCGAGAACATAAGCTATCATCAAAACAACAATTTCAATTTTAACATCTTCAACGTGGACCTGATTTATGAATGGAGGTTTTCGCCGGGCAGTATCCTGAACATTGTCTACAAAAACTCGATCTCCAGTGAAACCGGAGTGGTTCATCACCATTTTGGAAATAATTTCCGGAATCTGATCAAGGACCCTCAGGCGAGTACCGTCGCCATTAAATTTTTGTATTACCTGGATTACCTGAGGGTACATGGACGGATGGCCAAAAAGTACCACCGTAGCCCTGCACAGGAGCGAAGCAGTTTTTATGCACCTGAAATTAATGTGGCAAAAAGGAATTTCTGAATAACACCGTAAGGTCATCCTGAAAACTTTTGCCTTTATCGGAAGTATAACGCTGGTGCAGCATTCTGTTCCCCTCCTCCTTGGTATATTGACCGCTTTTTTTCATGTCAAGATACCAGGTCTGAATGCTCTCGGGCCTTGGCCCCCATGTAAAAAGTATTTGGCCATCCCGGGCATTAAAAACCACCAGTTTGGGAATAGCGCGTGCTCCATTGCTCAGAAAGCGGTTCATGAGATCGGGATGTACATCTCTCAGGAGGTAATATTCATCAGCCACTTCTTTTGTAGCCAAAGCCATCAGATGGATATAGGGTAGCATTTGTGCCGCATCTCCGCACCAGCCTTCGGTTAACACCAGGAAACCTGGTTTATACGGTATTTGTCTGAGCAATGCGGTAAATTCAGGGTGTAGACGGGCCGTCTTGTCAAGCCTTTTTATCCGTTGCCGGTTCAGCGGCGCATGCTTCAGGCGATGGATTCCCTGGTCGGTACCGGTGGTTTTACCCTGAGCCAGAAGGCCATCAATCAGGTCCTGGTAGGACTCGTAACTTCGTCCGGCCTGCTTTACATAGTCAAGATCAATTTTGTCGGACATTGGCAAACAAAGATAGCCGGAAAGCATGTTCATCGCTTTGCTCATTGATGCACGATGAGGTGCTTCACCGGAGCGAATTGCTATTTTAGTGGAAAAATGTAGCGATGCACCAACGCAGATTCACGGTCGTGTATTTTATAGGACTTCTCATGTTCCAGCCCGGTCCTCTTCAGTCACAGGATCTGATGCCCGGAAAAGGAAACATCCGGACATCAGCGGGGTTTTTCTTTACCTCTTTTAATGAGGTTTTTGATATGGATGGGGAGCGGAAGCCGAGCCCGGAGACCGTTCACAGCGGATTTGAATGGATGACGGAAGCCGGCTTGCATGAGCGCTGGAGCATCCTGCTAAACCTTCCTTTCATTTACAACCGTGTTAATGATCGAACCTCAAATGGGGACCGGGATTTTAAAAGTCAGGGCCGGTTTGGAGATGTGGAAGCCGGCATCAAATTCGGACTCCCCCTGAGTTCCTCCCTGACTTCCTGCATTGGTTTGTATCAGAGTTTCGGCAACGCCTACCGGGACAACTATTATTTCCTTAATACCGGCTATGCGGATTTTAATACAAAAGTTTATTACGACCTCGAATACCGAAGTAAAGGCAAGTGGAGTCTTTATGGAAGAGCAGGTTTTAACCATCGTAACAAGGGTTTCAGCGACGAGGTACATGCTGCGTTCGGAATAAAACTTTTTCTGTTAGACCATCTGAATCTTGATATTCATACATCAGGTATCTCTCCGCTGGAAAATGGCAGCCATGATCAAAAAGTTTACCAGTTAGGCTTGTACCATAACAATTCAGGGGTTCTGCGGGCTGGACTTGGCATCCGCTATCAAAAAGTAAAGGGAGCAGGGTGTTTTGCAAAAGTTGATATACCTCTGAAAGGACAGTACATCTACGGAAGTCCGGTTTTTAATGCCGGACTGTTGTTCAACCTGAGCATTCCTTCTCACACCGGAAACAGTACCGGGGACAAGAAGTCAGGTGATGAAGGGAATTGAGTTAAAAAATCTTCGGTATCAGAATAAATAAGGTGGACATGGCCAGAAAGAAGGAGATCAATATGCCGATTCCGAATCGTTCCTGGGCACTGAAGGGACTGGTTTCATAGCGTCGTACCAGTTGAAGCAGAGTTTTTTCTTCTTTAATCATTGTTTTGGAGTATTACTTAAGCTACCTGAGCTAAGAGATGTGTTCAATGATGGTAATTCCAATTCCGGCCAGGGCAATTATAATAAAGAAAATGATCAGTTGGAGGGTATGACGGGGTTGTTGCAACCAATGCCGGTGAAACATCCAGTTCAATCTTTGCTGTTGTAGCCAGTTCAGATGAACCAGAAATTGTTTTTGTCCGAATCGGTAAACCGATTCAGTCAGAATCCGATTGATCCTGATTTTATTGATTCTGTTTTTGCTTTCAGCATACAGAATCTGCATGTCGGTATCATCGTAAAAAAACGCGGACTCCTCGTTCGGGACCGCATTCGGGCCCAGCGGAACAATTCTGCGCTTCTTTATGAGCAACTCCCCTCCTACCTTGAAAAATTTCCCCCCTTCGTGATAATAATACTTTACTCTAATTGCCATGTCAATAACGTATGAGTTATTGAGAGTCATTATCCGGAGTAAGCGGTAAATCAAATAATGCCTTTCCCACCCTAATTTTACAGATTATTCTGAATACGAGGGTTATAGAATATAAAAAAATGCTTATAAATATTAGAAAAGTACAAGTTTGCTTAAAAAGGCACCCGGTCAGGAAGCTATAAAGGCAGTGTGTAAACATGAAATGCATATGAATTCAACAGTGTTTTGTAACCACCAGGCCGAAGATTCTCGTTTCATTGCAGGCAAACGATGCATCTTTGTATGCAATGAATCGATTTAAAAAACAGACTAATTCAGTTAAAATGGAGTCAGTATACCATGCGGGAAAAAGTCCCTCACTACGGAGGATATTCTGTTTGTTCATTCTGCTTTCTATTGCTTTTAATGCAAGAGCGGAGCAGGGTTATGAGCTGAAATTCAAGATCAGTGGACTGCGTGATTCCATGATTTATCTCGCCAACTATTATGGCGAGAAGCAATACCTGAAGGATTCAGTTCATGCCGATGCCGCCGGCAACGTGATTTTTAAGGGAACAGAGGCCTTGCCCGGAGGAATCTATCTTTTTGTATTTCCAAACAAAACCTATTTCGAACTTCTCATTGACAAGGAGCAGCACTTTAGCATGGAATGCAACATGGGGGCGGTTATAGAATCGATGAAGGTGAAAGGTTCGGAAGACAACCGCTTGTTTTATGAATACCTTCGGTTCATTCAGGAACGCTCCAAAGAGGTGGAGCCACTCAAAACGAAACGAAAGGATCTCAGCGAGCAGAAACTGCCCACCGACTCCATCGATGCCGCGATAAAGGGGGTGGATCAGAAGGTGGTAGAGTATAAAGTAAAATACATCAAAGAGTACCCCCAGACTTTGCTGGCGGCGATATTTAAAGGTTCGCAGGATCCGGTTATTCCCGAATTGCCTCTGAAAGCTGATGGAAGCCGCGACTCGTCATTCGCTTACTATTATTACCGTGATCACTATTTCGATGAACTGAATTTGTCGGACGAGCGATTGCTCCGAAGCCCGGTGTACCATAACAAGCTCAGCTTCTTTTTGAAGAACATGATCATCAACATTCCTGATTCCGTCATTCCCATGGCAGACAAACTGGTGGAAATGGCTTCCGGAAACAAGGAAACGTTTAAGTACATGGTTTGGCTTCTCACCAATACCTATGAGACATCAAACATTATGGGCATGGATGCCGTTTTTGTACACCTGGTAAAAAAGTACTACACCAAAGAAAAAGCGTATTGGGCGGATGAAGCCACCCTGTATAAAATCCAGGACCGTGCCCGCATCCTTGAACCCATTCTCATCGGCAAGAAAGTGAAAAACCTCATCCTGACCGATTCATTAGGGGTTTACCAGGCCTTGTACGGTGTGGAAGCTCCCTATACTATCCTTTATTTCTGGGATCCGGATTGCGGGCATTGCAAAAAGGCCACCCCCAAAGTAAAGGCCTATTATGACAAGGTGAAATCAAAAGGTGTCAAGGTGTTCGCGGTTTGCACGGAAGTGGAGATGGAGAAATGGAAAAAATACATCCAGGAAAATAATCTCAACTGGATCAATGTGGCAGATCCCAAACTGCAGAATAATTTCCGCCAGGAGTTCGACATCCTCACTACTCCTCAGATTTTCATTCTTGATAAGGAGAAGCGGATCATTGCCAAGAAGATTGACGAGGATAACATGGAGAAAATCCTTGACAGGGAATTGAACCAGGAAATTTCAAAGAAGAAGTAATTCACCTCGTTTCTCCCGCATACACCGCTGAAACAAGCAGGACTATCTGAAACGAAACTGCTGAAGGCCGTTCTTTACGTTGAAAGGACGGCTTTCTTTTTAGCTCCTTTTTCCAACCAGCAAAGCGCCAGCGTGGCGTAGAATAAGCTTCCAAGAAAAATCATCACCAGGTGACGCGTCCAGTTCCAGCCCAAACCGAGTGAAATTCTGACTATGGCGATTAAGCCTGCGGCAAAAAGTATTTTTCCCCAGAACGAGGCTCCTGAAAAGAAAATGGTCCAGGAAGACAATCGGAAAACTCTGGAAAAATCCACCAGCCATGCAAGCATCAGTACACCACCGGCTAGGGTACTGAGGTACCAGAGCAGGTAACAGTTTCGGATATGGTACGGTCCAAGATCTGTAAATGCCAGTAAATACGGAATCCGGTGAACCATGTACCCGTTGGCATGGCAGAAAGAGTCCCAGACCAAATGTGAAAGTATACCAGTCAGGGCGGAGAGAAGGAACATGAGCCAGTTGGACTTTAGCCAGGGAAAAAATGCCGGTGTATGTTCCATATTCAAACCGGATTTGATGAAATGGAGTTTTGGCAACAATACAGGTGCCATCACCTGGTGCCACATAAAGGCCATCAGGACGGTCATGGGGAGATTAAACAGAATGATCCCTTCCCAGCTGTGGCTGACGTAGGCTGAAGGACTGAGCCAGATAAAATATTCAAAATCCGGAATGATGCTTCCGATCAGCAAAGCGGTCCATGACCACTTTAATTTCGGAAAGAACTTAAGCGGGAACAGAATGGCCGGATGGGCTGGGGTAAATGGCATTTAAAGGATGCTAAACTCGGTTCTGCGGTTTTTCGCCCTGCCTTCTTCCGTGTCATTGGGTGAAACAGGTTTCGTGTCGCCGTAACCTTTGTACGTCAATCGTGCGGCAGGGATACCTTTTGCAACCAGAAAATCCACCACGGCCTTGGCTCGTTGCTCGGATAAAAGCTGATTGGCCTTTTTATCGCCGGTGCTGTCGGTATGTCCGCTGATCTCGATCTTCATTTGTGGCTGGGCTTTAAGGAAGACGGTGAGCTTATTCAGTTCAATTCCCGATTCTTTCTTCAGTTCATACCGGTTCACATCAAAAAAGATATTCCGCAGCACCACCTTCTCCCCTGCTTTCGGCTGCTGCAAACGGATGAGCAGATCATAGGCATGTTGTTTGTCATTGGCTTCCTTGCATTCAAAATAATCACTGTAAAACAGGTAGCTTTCCTTATTAACATTGAGCATATAATTTTTTCCGGCCGGGAGGCAGGCCAGAAACTCACCGCGTCGCCGGTCGGTGGTATTGGAGAGCATGATTTTTCCGGTTTCCACATCGATGATTTCAAATTGTGCGGCCAGCGGATTACCACTCACGGCATCGACAACCCGTGCTTTTACATAACTGACCAGTGAAGGTCGTGCCTGGGTATAGAGGTTGAAGCGGTAAAGATCGAGATCGCCATAACCGCCTTTACGGTTACTGGCAAAATAGGCCCGAAGTCCATCGGCGCTCACCACCAGGCTGTTTTCGTCGTTGGCGGTATTGATCGGATACCCGAGGTTGATCGCCCTTCCCCAGCTGCCATCTTCCAACCGCCTGCACATGAAGATGTCGAGTCCGCCCATGCCGGTATGTCCATCGGAGCTGAAGTACAGGGTCTGGTTATCAGAATGAATGAAAACAGATTCTTCAATCCCCTCGGTATTGATGGAATCACTGAGCCGGACCGGTTCGCTCCAGGTCATGTCCATCTGAAATGTGCTCATGTAAATATCGGATACACGCCGACGTTCGCGGTCGTTGGTATAGGTGCCGCGTATAAAATAGAGCGTCTTGCCATCGGATGAAAAACTGGGCTGAGTTTCCCAGGCGCTGGTGTTAACCGGAGCTCCGATATTAACCGGTTTACTCCAGGTGCCATCCGGCATACGCTGGCTGAGGTAAATGTCGCAGCTTCCCTTTCCATCGGGCCGTTCACAGGCGGTAAAAAAGAGTGCACGTCCGTCGGCTGAGATGCTGGGCCCCCCTTCGTTCAGACTGCTGTTTAAAGGGGCGCCTGCACTTTTGGCTGTGATCCAGCTGCTGTCTTTCAAAATTGAAATGAAGAAGTCTTCCTGGTGGCCTTCATAGGCCCGGCTATCACGGATGTCGCGGGTGAAGATGATCTCCTTCTGGTCTACCGTGAAGGAGGGGAAATATTCGGCTTCAGCGGTATTTACACCCGCCCCGAGGTTTTCCGGTTGAAAAGGAACGGGATGTTTCATCGCTTCGATGGCGAAGACACAGTTATTTATCTTGGCTTCTGCTTCCGCCCTGAACTGGGGTGCCAGGTTATTGGAAAGCTTAAGATAATTCTCGTAGTTACTTTTTGCCCGTTCATAATCCCCGTATTTCATTTCCAGATCGCCCACCAGCATGTTCACGCCGGGCATGTAGGCGGGATTTATGTCCACCACCTTGCGGTAATGCTCCCTGGCTGAAGCATAATCACGGCTCTCGAGGTAAATCTGGCCGAGCACCATCCAGGCATCAATAAAGGCAGAATCCTTTGAAAGAGCGGATTCCAGCAGTTTGATGGCCCGGCTGTCCTGCCTGCTGTTGTACTGCTTACGCGCCTCTTCGTAGTCGCGAATCGCCGATTTGTTGGTGGAATGATACTTGCCGGTT
>JAEUTF010000029.1 GCA_016788185.1 Bacteroidia bacterium
CACCTCCTGCAGGTGGAAGAAAAGGATTTCCGGCTGTACCTGGATCCGGTTTTTGAATTTACAGGAGGGCTGGATCAGAACAGCGACAGCAGTTTTTACTACAATACCCGGGGCGTGTGGGTGAACGGGTCGGTCGGTAAACGCTTTGGCTTCAATGCCACCTTTTATGAAAACCTTGGACTCTTCCCCACCTATCTGGATTCGGCCATCCGGAAAAGCCGCGTGGTACCCGGTCAGGGACGGGTCAAGCGCTTTGAGTCGAGCAGTTTCGACTACGCCTTCTCCACCGGTACCATCAATTTCCGGCTCAACCGTCACTTTACCTTCGAATTCGGCCAGGACCGGCATTTCATCGGAGATGGCTACCGCTCCCTCCTGCTTTCCGACAATGCCTTCCATTATCCCTATTTCAAAATCATCACCGATTTCTGGAAGATCCGATATGTAAATTTATTCATGGAGCTTCGCAATCTCGATCGCATTGATCAGAACGACGAAGCGCCCTTCCAGAACAAGTATGCCTCCATGCATTACCTGGATGTCAATGTGGGGAAACATCTGAGCATCGGACTTTTTGAATCGGTAATCTGGCACGCCGACAGCGGCGGCGCCAGGGGATTCGATTTTGGATACATGAATCCGTTCATCTTCCTGCGTCCGGTCGAGTTCAGCATCGGTTCACCCGACAATGTATTGATGGGTCTTAACATTAAACTGAAACTCAACAGCCGGAATCTGCTGTACGGACAAGTGATGCTCGATGAGTTTCTGCTGGAAAATGTCAGGGCGGGCAACGGATGGTGGGGAAACAAACAAGGTGTACAGGCGGGCTTTAAGAGCTTTGATGTATTCGGGGTAAAGCACCTCTACCTGCAGGGAGAATTAAACTACGTCCGGCCTTATACCTACCAACACCGCGATGAGCTGGGCAGTTACAGCCATCACCGGGCTCCGCTGGCGCATCCCCTGGGCGCCAATTTCTGGGAGGCCATTGGCATTGCCCGTTACCAGTACAAGCGCTGGCATTTCGATGCCCGTCTTAGCTATGCCGAGGTGGGATACGATGTCAACGGTTCCAACTGGGGACAGAATGTTTTTTTAAGCTACAATACCCGCGAGCAGGAGTACAGCAATGAAGTGGGGCAGGGCTTAAAAACCAAAATCACCTGGGCTGAACTGAATGTTAACTTTCTGGTAAACCCGGTATCCAGATTGAATGTTTTTGCCAACCTCGGGTTCAGGAGTTCGGAGCAGCCAACCAAAAGCGAGGAGACTCTGCTGATACAGGGAGGCATCCGCACCCGGCTCTTTAACCGGTATTATGATTTCTGATCCCGGAGTCTTCGCCAGATCCATATAACATACAGTAAATCAGCGCATTGAATTTGTTTGATCAGCGCGAAACAAGCGAAACGAGGCCTGCATTCAGCGCCTCCGGGCCGCGTTCACAGCAGTGGGAATATGAATCAAATTAAATAGGTCCGGGCTTTTGAGCTTCTTTTGAAAGGAAAGCGGATAAAATACAGGCTGTTGAAAGTTGATTTTTCAGAGGGTTTATTAAACTTAATATAACTTGCTTCGTATTGGTAAAGTGGCGTAGCTTTGCCTTGAATTAGGTATTGCAGGTTTCAGGATAAATGATTAGAGGATGGATTGAATTCTTTCCCGTATGAATTTTCGCCGTTCACCACAATTTTAATTCCGGGATGCCTGCTTACTCTAATTTCGATTGAAATTTATACAATGTTAAATCTGACTTTTGCCTGTATCACTGCTTTTATTGTCACCTTTCTGGCAATACCGTCGATCATCCGGGTTTCTGTGATCAAAAACCTTTTTGATGAGCCCACGGAGCGCAAGGCGCATGCTTCCAGCATCCCCACACTGGGAGGACTGGCCATCTTTGCCGGCGTGGTGTTCTCCTACACCTTGTGGTCGGCCGGGCTGGATACGGTTTCCACGCAATACATTATAGCAGCCTTAATCGTGGTGTTTTTTATCGGCATCAAAGACGATATCGTTGAATTGACGGCCCATAAGAAGCTCTATGGACAGCTGTTTGCGTCCCTGATCATTGTTTTTTTTGCAGATATCCGCATTACCAGTCTTTACGGAGTCATGGGCATTTACCAGATTCCGTATTGGTTGAGTGTGCTGGTGAGCATCTTCACCATTCTGACCATCATCAACGCCTTTAACCTGGTGGATGG
>JAEUTF010000070.1 GCA_016788185.1 Bacteroidia bacterium
TTCGGGGTAGGCGGCAAAGAGCTTCTGCATGCGGTTGATCTTGTAAAGCACCGCGCCCTGGTTGGCGGTCACGCCTTTCTCCTGCCGGGTGTCGATGAGGATCTCGAAGGGCAGCACGCCGTGGAAGTTCTTCTCGAAAAATTTCAGGTCTTCGTACACGGGATCGCTCTTGGGGAGATCGTCGACCACGTAGCCGATGATCCGTATCTGCTGCATGCCGGCCAGCGACACCAGGGTGATGACGGCAATGATCACATAGACCGCCGTGCGGTGTTTGTGGACGATGTTGTCAATGATGCGCAGAATGGCGTTGACCCTTTTGGCCTCCAGGTGCTCGGTGTGTTTCTCGCGCGGTCCGGGCAGGAAGCTGAGCAGGATGGGAATGAGGATGAGGGTGATGATGTAGGTGACCATGACCCCGATGGCCGCCACGATGCCGAACTCCACGAGCAGGGAGCTGTTGGTGAAGTAGAGTACGCCGAAGCCGATGGCCGTGGTGACGTTGGCGAGGAAGAGCGTGATGCCGATGGTTTCAATCATCCGCGACAGGGCTTTCATCTTGTTGCGGTGGCGCGCATATTCCGCATGGTACTTGTTGATGAGGAAAACGCAGTTGGGTACGCCGATCACCATGATGAGCGGCGGGATGAGTCCTGAGAGCAGGGTAATGCGGTAGTCGAAGAGGTAAATCAGTCCGAGCGACCAGACCACGCCCACCGCTACCACCAGCAAACTCAGCAGCACGGAATTGACGGAGCGGAAAAAGGCCCAGAGCGTGAGCGCCATCACCAGTACGGCGAGGATCATGAAGAGGGTCATCTCGGAGGAGACCTTTTTCATGATGGCCGTCCGGATGTAGGGCATGCCCGAATAATGCATTTTGAGCTCGTAGCGCTGGGCAAAGGCGTCGCCGAGTTCTTCGATTTCCTTTACGATCTCGATGCGCCGCGAGCTGTTGAGGTCCTTGTCCTTGAAGGTGATGGCCATGAGGCAGGCATGCGTCTCCCGGTTGTAGAGAAGGTCGCGGTAAAAAGGCAGGCCGAGGATGGTCTCTTTCAGGGCATCGGCTTCTTCCTGGCTCTTCAGCGGAGCATTGACCAGCGGTACAAAGTCGAAGCGCTGCAGGCTGTCGTTGCGCTGCATGTTGTAAAGGCTGCCTACCGACATCACCTGCTTCACGCCCTCTATCTTCTTGATCGCGGCGCCGAGGGCGGCGAAGTCGTTGAAACGGTCTTTCTGAAAGAGCTGCTCGTCGCGGAAACCAAAAACCATCACGCTGCCGTCTTCGCCGAAGGTTTTCTTGAAGCGCTCGTAGTCGATCAGGGAAGAGTCGCTGCCGGGCAGCACCTTGGCAAATTCATAGGAGAGGTGGATCTGCGTCGCAAAATAACCCATCAGGGCGGTGAGAGTCAGGAGCAGACCGAGGAAAAAAAATCTGTTCCTCAGTAACTTTGACGCGAAGGCTTTCCACATAGATTGATCGACCGCTGTACCGCCGGAAGCGCAAAATTATAAAAAACAACGTTGCGCCTCAGCAGGCTGATGGAGAGGGCATTGCAGGCTATTTCAAAGGATCTCCCCGCCCTCACCCTGAACATTCACTGTCCGCCCGAGGGCCTCGGCTGCTTCTCCTTCTGGTAATCGGCCCAGCTTTTTTTCTGATGGGTATTGCTGCTGTAAAAATGCAGGATATCGGCCAGCAGGGGCGCGGTCATGAAAAATGGCAGGGCGTCGAGGAGCTTGCCTTCTTCGTCGAGCAGGGCCACGCTGGGCAGAATAAAATTTTTGCGCGTGAACTCCAGCGCCAGGGGATGAAAGGGAAAAGGATCGGCCGGCATTTTCTGGTACAGCTTGCCGTTCCAGAACAAGGGCTGCGGATTTTCCGCATTGAATTTCACGAGCTCGAACATCGCCAGCTCCTTCGCCAGCGCCGAATCGCTGAATACGGCCCGCTCCATCACGCGGCAGGAATTGCACCAGTCGGTGTGGAGAAACACCAGGGTCTTTTTCGCCTCTTTGAGGTTGCCGTCAAAAACCGCTTCGGGTGTCTTCCATGGTATACGCGCTATCTTTTCCTCCAGGGTAGAATCGTAAAAGGCGCTGTTGAAGGCGCGGGTGAACTCTTCCATGCTGGCATTCCTGTACACGTTTTCGAGGGTAAACACCAGGATGGGCTCGATGTTCTTCTTTTCGAGGTAGCCCGGCGCGAGCATCCGGATCTGGAACTCGTCTTTCTTCGCGTCGTAGGCATTCAGAAAAAGCGTGCTGGGATACATCAGCTTACCCTGCAGGAGTTCCACGGCGAGCGGATGCGGGGTCTTGGGCGCGGGAGAACTTGGCACATAGGTCTTGCCCTGGAAACGCACCGTGTCTTTTCCTTCCGCGTCGAATTTAACGGGGTAGAAATTCCGGTTGATGTACTCCGACAAGGTCGGGTCGGCATAGGTGGTGGCCATCATGCGCTTGCACCAGCCGCACCAGTCGGTGTAAAAATCCAGCAGCACCGGCCGGGGTTGTTGTTTCACCGCTTCCAGGGCTTCCTGCAGGCGCATCCATTTCACCAGACTACCATCCGGGTTCTGTGCCAACAGGGAAGAACTGCTCAGGAACAGGAAGAGGAATAACAGCTTTTTGAGGAAGGATGGCATGCGGCGGCGGAGATGGGGTAAGCTACGTGGGCAAAGATACGGAACAGGCCCTTCGCCGGCCAGGCCCAACCCCGAGCAGGGATGCAGGATGCTCGTCCCCCTCAGCACCCTTTCAGGCTCAATAGCCGCGTCCCGGTGTCCAGGGGGCCTTGAGGGCGTCGAGTTGTTTTTCGATGGCGCCGATGTCGCTGGCGATGGAGCGGATTTCGGCCTGCGCTTCCTTCAGCTGTTTCTCGGCAATGGCGAAGGAATTGGTGTAGGTGCCGGTGGGCGCACAGGTGGTATTCCACATGCCGGATTCGATGGCGCCAATCCGGTCGTTGATGGAGGGCGGCGTTTCAAATTCGCGTTTGGCCAGGGAGCCGTCGCCGCTGAGTTTGATCTGCAAGACCTGGAGGCGGTCCTGGATTTTTTGCACGCTCTGCACCAGCGCGGCGGGGGCCGCAGGGGTTTCGATCAGGGCGGGCTTGATGTATTTGAGTTTGTTGTTGAGCTCGTTCTTCTGCTCGTTGGCGAAGCCCGACTGCCGGCGCAGCTCGCTCACCTTACGGCAGAAATCGTCGTAGGCCTTTTTGTCGGGCGCGCTGAGGGTGTTGAGGTTGAGCGAACGGACGCTGAAAGATTGCGGTGCTACCAACTCAGTGAGGAGGCCGTCTTCAAACTTGCTGAGCGATACCCGGTAGGTGCCGGGCAGGGCCAGGGGGCCGGTTTCGAGCTGGTCCCAGGGATTGTTGGGGTCCGGGGTGTAAAAACTGACCGGCGCCGTGCCGCTGTAACGCAGGTCCCAGTGGATGCGCTTGATGCCTTTCTTCGCCGCCGTCTTTAGTTTGCGTACAGGGTTGCCGTTA
>JAEUTF010000083.1 GCA_016788185.1 Bacteroidia bacterium
GAAATCGCTGAAGTAAACCCCACGCTCGACAAGGAAAACCTGATGGCCGAGAATACATTTGAGATTCTGCAGCGGGTGGTTGCCCAGGTAGCCTGAGTCATTTTGGTTCAAATGCAGCATTGCCTGTCGGAAAGACAGGGGATTTTTATCGTCTTTTATCCTTCGGTACCAAGGAAGGATATAATTTTGTCCTATGCTATTTGAAAGGGAACTGAGGGATGCGGTTAAACGTGGTTTTTCTCAATTGTACAGGGCAGAGGTGGCCTTGTCGGATATTGCCATTCAACCTACCCGGAAAGATTTCGAAGGCGATCTGACGGTCGTGGTTTTCAACCTGGCCAAGTTGGCCGGAAAGAGTCCTGAAGTGATTGGGAATGAGTTGGGTGAGTGGCTGAAAGCCAATGAGCAGGAGGTTTCGGGTTTCAATGTTGTTAAGGGATTCCTCAACATCGTGGTGCAAAATGAGGCCTGGCTCCGGATCTATGCAGAGGCGGCCGGTGATGAATCCTATTGGCAAAAGAAGGCGGATGCCTCGCTTTTGGCCCATCCCGTGTTGGTGGAGTACAGTTCCCCCAATACCAACAAACCCCTTCACCTGGGGCACATTCGCAACAACCTGATCGGGTACAGTGTGGCGGAATTGCTGAAGGCAACCGGAAATCCTGTTCAGAAAGTCAACCTGATCAATGACCGGGGCATTCATATCTGTAAGTCGATGCTGGCCTGGTTGAAGAAAGGCAACGGAGAAACACCGGAGTCTACCGGAATGAAGGGGGATCACCTCGTTGGCAAGTATTACGTGGAATTTGATCGTATGTACAAGGCGGAGACGGAAATGCTGGTGGCACAGGGAATCGGCGAGGAAGAAGCGAAGAAAAAGGCGCCCCTGATGCTCGAAGCGCAGGAGATGTTGAGGAAGTGGGAAAATGGCGATGAAGAAACAGTAGCCCTGTGGAAGAAAATGAATGCCTGGGTCTATGCCGGATTTGATACAACCTATCGGGCCCTGGGGGTTGATTTTGACACCTTTTACTACGAGTCGGAAATGTACCTTCTCGGGAAGGAAATTGTGCAGGAGGGGCTGGATAAAAAAGTTTTTTATAAAAAGGACGACGGCTCCGTGTGGGTGGATCTGACGGAAGAGGGTCTGGATGAAAAGCTGCTCCTGCGGAGAGACGGAACCAGCGTGTACATCACCCAGGATCTGGGTACGGCGAAAAAACGGTACGAGGAGAAAAAATTCAGCCGTCTTATTTATGTGGTGGGGAATGAGCAGGACTACCATTTTAAAGTACTCCGGCTGATCCTGAAGAAGCTCGGCTACGACTGGTGGAATAAGCTGTACCATTTGTCGTATAACATGGTGGATCTACCCTCCGGTAAAATGAAATCAAGAGAAGGCACCGTGGTGGATGCCGATGAACTGATGGAGGAAATGGTTGAACAAGCCGGCAAGATCACCCGTGAACTCGGTAAGATCGATGATTTCACCAGCCAGGAGGCCGAAGAACTCTACCGGATGATCGGAATGGGAGCGTTGAAGTATTTCATCCTGAAAGTGGATCCGGAAAAGCGGATGCTTTTTAATCCGGAGGAGTCGATCGATTTCAATGGCAATACCGGCCCCTTTATCCAATACACCTATGCCCGGATCAGGTCGGTGATGCGCAAGGCGGATACCTATCCTGAATTAAGACCCGGAGAGAATTATTCTCCTGCCGAATACAAGGTACTGAACGAAAAGGAGCGGGAACTGATCAAGCAGCTGCTGAAATACCCCTATGTCCTGGGAGAAGCTTCTGAACGCTACAGCCCGGCCATGATGGCCAACTACATTTATGAGCTGGCCAGGCAGTTCAATCAGTTCTATCACGAGTATCCGATCGTTGATCCCGCAGAAGTGGAAATGACCCGTTTCCGCCTATTCCTCTGTCAGGTTTGCGCAGGACTGATCCGCCGCACGCTGTTGTTATTGGGTATAGGCGTACCCGAAAGAATGTGATCCGATGATTGAAAAATCAAAGTTTCTGGTCGTTGTGGCCCTGGTGGTGGTGGTGAATGCACTCCTGATATACAGTGTTTCAGGCGATGGATTTCCTTCCGGCAAAGCGCCCGAATTCGATGGCCGGGGCCTGCAAACCGGCGACCTGGTATTCCGCGATGGATACGGATTGGTGAGCAGGATGTTCAGGCAAACGTCTTCCGGCGAAGCCGAATACAGTCATGCCGGTGTCGTATGGTGCAGGAACGGCAGCACCTACGTGCTGCACCTGCAACAGGAAAAGCCGGGTGTTTCATTACTGGTTGAAAGCATCCGTGATTTCTGGTCTGCCGACTGCTGCAGCAAAGGCGCCGTGTACCGCCTCGACCTGCCCAGGGAGGCCCTGGCCCGTATCGAGCAAAGAATGATGCTTGACCGGCAGAGCGGACTGCAATTCGACGAAGATTTCGACCTTCAGAACGATAGCCGGATGTATTGCACCGAGTGGATTCGTCACCTGGTGATATCGGCTACCGGCGATTCAGCCTATTTCCCGCTCACCACCGCCGGTGATTTCAGCTACATTGCTCCCGATAACCTTTACAGGAACCGGCATGCACGCTTCATTTACAAATTTGATAAGCCGCTATGAAGTACTGCTGGCACCTCTTCCTTTACGTGATCCTGATTGCCGTCGTATCCTGCAGGAAAGATGCGGGTCCGCGTCCGGTGGCGGAGCAATTTTTAAAAGCGCTGCAGCAACGCGATTACCAGGAAGCCGGCAAGTACGGAACCAGGGAAACCGTCAAATTGCTCCTGCAGTTTGAGAAAATTGAAAAGCTCAACGGTTTGTCGAATGAAGGATCCGCCCCGGCAACTATTACGATCGTATCGGAAGACATTAAAGGCAAGACCGCCGTGGTGTACTTCAGGGAAGAAGGACTCGACTATGAACAGAAACTAACCTTGCAAAAGGTGGAGCACGATGGGCGCTGGGAGTGGAAGGTGGCCATGAAGAAGGATGAGTTAAAGCTGCTCAATGAAAGTTGATCCATCAGAGATCCACAGCCTTGTAATCCATATAAAAGTATAACTTTACGGTACATGATTGTAGCCTTCGATAGTATTCCGGAAGAAGCCAGGGTATGGGTCTTTCAATCCGATCGTTTCCTGACGACCGCCGAGGAAAGCGGTCTGAGCCGTGCAACCGGAGCATTTCTTGAATCCTGGACGGCTCATGCGGCTGACCTGAAATCCGCTTTTCGCATCATCGATCATGTGTTTTTGGTGATCGCCGTGGACGAACGAAATACAGGCGCCAGTGGCTGTTCGCTCGACAAACTCCATCAGTTTGTGAAACAGGCCGGTTCACAACTGAATATCGACTTCCTCAACCGTCTCCGCGTAACGTATCTGCGTGGCGATGATGCGTTGAATTCAGTATCCTTAACGGAACTGGAAACGCTGATGTCCCATGGTGAAGTGATGGCCGAAACCAAGGTGTACGATGTTACGGTACAGACCGTGGCTGAACTGAAAACGTCATTTGTCAGGGAATTGAAAAACACCTGGCTGAACAGGTACCGGCTGGCATGATACCGCTTGTTTCGAAAATACCGGGACCAGGCTGGATCAGAACAATGATCCGCGTACTGATTCTGCTCCTTGTCTTTTATGCCGTTTTCAAAGGGATGCAAGCCTATCTATCCTGGCATTTTGAGCATCCGATCGAACCCAAACCCGAGTAGCGCTTGGTCTGCAAAGCCGGCCAATTATTTATTTTCCTGTGTATGGGATTTGCGGATACGCATGTTCAACAGCTCTACAATCAGTGAAAAGGCCATCGCGAAATAAATATATCCTTTCGGTACTTCGTAATGGAACGCTTCCACGGTCAGCATAAAGCCGATCATCAGCAGGAAAGAAAGGGCCAGCATTTTAATGGTGGGATGCCGGTTGACAAAGTCAGAAACGGATTTTGCCGCAGCCAGCATGACCAACATAGAAATGATGACGGCCAGGATCATGATGCTGACGTGGTCCACCAATCCGACCGCCGTAAGAATGGAATCAAAGGAAAATACAATGTCGAGTCCGATGATCTGCGCAATCGCGGCATTCATCGTTATTTTTTTCAGGCCGGATGATCCTTCCAGGTGTTCCTCCTTGCTGATTTTACCGTGAATTTCAGAGGTGCTCTTGGCCATCAGGAACAATCCTCCGATGAGTAAAACCAGGTCGCGACCGCTGAATCCATGTTCACCGATGGTGATAAAAGGTTCTTTCAGGCTTACAATCCAGCTGATGCTGAACAACAGGGCGATGCGGATGAGGAGGGCCAGGGTTAAGCCGATTCTACGGGCTTTTTCCTGCTGCTGGTAGGGTAGTTTGCCGGCCAGAATGGAAATGAAAATAATGTTGTCAATACCCAAAACGATTTCCATGATGATCAG
>JAEUTF010000098.1 GCA_016788185.1 Bacteroidia bacterium
GCATCATTGGCATAGCGGATGGCTTCATCGGGGGCATCGCTGAAATTAAGGCGGCTGAGCTCCAGCAGGGTCATCACCCGGTTGGTGTCCTGTTCCGCTACGTCAAGCAGACGTTTTAAACTGTCGATAGGGTTACTTTGGGCCAGGCAGGCCAGCGAAAAAACGATCAGAGCAAATGAAAGCAATCGCAGCGTTTTCATCCTTCGGGGTATCTGTTTCGCTTTAGGGTTTCAACGCTAAAGATAGATTATTTTAAGACGTATCGCCTGTTGGCCATGGTTCGGGTGCTTCTTCCGGCACTCGAACCCGGTTTTGCGTAGTGCCCTATGTGTTAAGGAGCAAGCCATAAGCTCCGGTAAGATATACATTATCAATCATATACAATTTTTATAAAGAGGGCCTTTCTTTGGGTCGGGCCTTGACACGATTTTTCTGAAAGCGAGAGAGGCCGCTTCCCTGCGGAAACGGCCTCTCTCTTCGGGTTTGCGAATGCCCCTTATTCTTTCATGAACCGGATGACCCTTTCTTCTGAATCAAGATGCAGCTTGATCAGGTAAATACCGGACTGAAGCTGGGCGCAGTCAATGCTGATGACATCGTGCTGGCGGTTGATACCTGCCACGTGCTGTTTGCCCATCAGGTCGTACAGGCTGACCATGTTCTCAACCGGAACCTTTCCGTTGAGACGGAGGTACACTTTGTCGCGGGCAGGATTCGGGAACACTTCAAGGTCATCATCCTGCATACCGCCGGAGACGATCCTCGAATTTCCGGAATTGCATTTGTTGGAGGATGAACTGGCATTGCTGGCCACCGATGTTTTCTGGTTCACTTCGTATGAACGTACGGTCCAGGTCACTTTCATTCCGTCGAAATACACTTCGAAATTTCCGCCACCTGGCAGGAAGACCGTGGGAGGCGTGCCCGTGTAATTACCGAGGGCAGTGAGGAAGTTGTCCGGTCCGAGGGGGATGTAAACAGGAGTGGCATTGGCGTTTTCATACCTGAATTTTGCAACATAGGCGAATCCGGAAGGATGATTGACTACGGTGTCCACACAGTCCAGGATGGGCTTGATTTTCTTCGCGCCGTTTCCTTTCGGATTGACATACAGGATGCCGTTTTGATAGGTGATGTTGTAATTGCCCGCTTTCGGGAAATTCAGGCAACATACCGAAATGGTGTACACGCCGGCGGTTTGGTTGCTATTGGCCGGTACCGAATACACGGGGCCGGACGTGATGGTGGTCTGCTCATTGTTTTTCCAGCCGCTGATGGTGCTGGTGAAGGCGGGCATCTGGGCGCCTTTGAGGATGTATTTGGTATCCGCGTTCACCAGAAGACTGGCCGGGGTAATGGTTAAGGTGCCGTTCTGTAAACTCAGGGTATAATTGTCGGCACTGCCTCCCGTTAACTGAATCGGATATTGTCCGATGTCAGTATTGGCCGCTGCTGCCGTTCCGGCTGAGGGGGCGGTAATGTCACCGGCATCGTCGCCGTTTACAAAACCGGAATAGCTGATCGTAAAGGCCGGATCGGGATCACCGTACACCCGGGTTTGATTGTTGGCCGTAGCCGTCAGGGCGGCTTTGGAAACGTCCAGACTGCCGTTGATGTACTGTAGAACGTAGTCGCTCGGTTGTATGAGGCTGAGTCCGCCGGGAACGATCTGGAAGCTTCCCGCCGGATACGGCGCGGATACCGTGGCATTGCTGGCATTGACCACCGTGTGACTGATGAGCCCGGTAGCGATGCCGGCGAGTGAGTCATCGTAGCCAAAGCCTTCCACCTGCGCACTGAAACTGGTATTGTCACCGTACACGATGCTCTGATCGTCGGCTTCCACCGTCAGCGTCTTGGGCAATATCGTGAGGGTGCCCAACCCGTAGGAGATTTCAAAATTGTTCGAGAGCAGGGCCGCAGGCACAATGGCATGGCTGCCGGCATAGGTGCCGGTAATCATGTTGATGCCCTTGAATTCGTAAAGCGTATCGTTCAGCGGAGCATTGTAATCGTCTTCGTCGATGATGACGGCTACGTTTTCGTTGCTGCTGCTTCCGGTTCCTACATTTTCACTGCTGACAATGGGTGAGCCGTTCACCAGGGCACGGGCATTCACCACGGCGGTGCCGTTCACCAGGGCACGGGCATTTACCAGGGCGCGGGCATTCACGAGGGCGCGGGCGCTGACCAGCGGAGCGGTGGCGGAGTCATCCTGGTAATTGAACAGGGATGCGGTGGCTACATCCACCAGCGAAAGCGTGTCATAGGTGGAGGTTCCGTTCACGAGGGCGCGTGCATTCACAAGGGCTCTCGCATTCACCAGCGCACGGGCACTGACCATGGCGCTGAGATTGGAGAGGTCCGCATTCACCAGGGCGCGTCCGTTCACCAGGGCGCGGGCATTCACCAGGGCGAGGGCATCCACAATGTTTTGCTGATGCACGGTCTCCAGGTTGTTCAGGAATGCGCTTTGATCCAGGGGGTCAATATTCGTGGTGTCGAACTGGTAGATGAAATCGGTCACTTCAATCTTGTCTCCGTAGGTGATGGTCGTGTCTTTGGGCGTGATCACCAATGGCATCTTGTCAATCGACAGCAGTCCGTTTACAAATTCGTAGTTGAAGAAGGTATAATAACCGCTGTCGAGTACACTGGCTTCCGGCGCAATGAAATAGATGCCGGCATTGCTGCTGCTACTGGCCGGAGTGTTGAAGGTGACGGGGCTGAGTCCGAGGTCTGCGAAGCTCAGGCCGGAACTCGCGAGCGGCACATTGTCCACCAGGATGCTCGCAGTGAAGACAGGAAGTTTCTCCCCGTATTTCTTGACCTTGTTGTCAGCAATCACCTTTACATTCTTCTTGATGGTGGAGAAGAAATACAGGGTGTCGGAATTGCCGCCGTCGTTCAGGAAGGGAACCAGCGGTGGCGTATATACGTAAACCGGGTAATTGCCAAAGAAGGTCGGGAAGATCGCGGAGATCTGGCTGGTGCTGACGAAGGTGGTAGGAAGGGTATCTCCGTTAAAAATAATTACCGACTGAGTGGTGAAATAATTGCCTTCCACGGCGGCGCTCAGGACCACGCTGCCCGGAATCAGGGTCGTATCCCATACCAGCGCTCCGGCCTGTGGAGTAGGCGCGGCAAAAGTCAGCATGGCATCGAAGGGACGGATGTATCCGTGGCCGCTGTTGTAATCGAAGCCCGGGGCGTCCATATCCAGGGCGGTGCTGTTCAAAAGAGTTTTCACCTGCAACGGCGTCATATTCTGCCCGTAGAATTTCTGTTGTGCACCAATCAGCAGGGCGCCCACCGCGGCGGCATGCGGGGCCGCGGCCGATGTGCCGAAGAAGTTGGGGAAAAGGTCGTTGTCCACGTTGGGGCCGCCCATCTGTACGGTGGTGTTACCGCCGTTCGGGGCGATCAGGTCGGGTTTGCTGCGTACCACGCCGTCTACCGGTGTGCCACCCCGTGAAGAGAAGTTCTGAACGGTGGGAGGGTTCACGCCGTACGCCGGTGTGTTGAAATAGTTCACGGCGCCTACCGTAATGGCATCCTCGGCGTTGGCCTGGCCTACCACGGTCGAAATCCCGCTGGCGTATTCGTTAAAGGAAAGTTCGCCTCTGAAAACAATCATTTTCACATTCGCATTGATGGATCCTGCTGCTCGGATGATGGCGATGTTGGCCTGTACCGGATTGCTGCCGGGCACGATGAAGGGCAATACCTCAATCGGGTCTCCGCCCAGGTTGTTTCGGTTGAAGCCGAAATACTGGGTGCCGTACTGGTTGGTCAGGTAGATGTCGAAATCGGTTTGCGATCCGGTCTGCGTCTGTCCGAGTGAATAAATATAATCCTGCCACTGCAGCACGATGGTGTAACTGCCGGGGGCGAGGGTTACGCTGAGGAGGTTGTCGCCATTGCCGAAATTGTGGGCGGTACCGCTCAGTCCGAAAGGCGCCGTGGTGGGATTGTAGGTGTTCTGGTAGGATTTTGACGCGAAGTTGCCGGCGGCCACGAAATAGGAAACGCCCATCGCACTGACAGAATCTACCGCTTTCGCCACTACGCCATCCTGGAAGAAGGGAGAGGTCAGCCAGGTGACATCGTCGGCGATGACTTTACATCCGCTTTGCGCGCACTGGATGATGCCCGAAGCCATGTCGCCTTCGCTGACGGTGGCCGTGCGGAAACCCAGACTGGCTCCGGGGGCCACATCGTGAATAACCTGCAGCATCGCCCGTCCTTCGTCGCTGCGCTGTCCGTATGGAAATTCCTTGATCACATCCACCGGAGTGGTATGGTTGTCAGGATTGCCCGTGCCGGGAAGATCGCCGTTCACAATATCGGTGCCGGCCGGATTTCCGAGAATGCTGTTGTAACTGTCGGAAAGCACACACACTTTCACGCCGTCGCCGTCCACGTTAAAGCCCTCACGGACAAACTGGGTGCCTTGCGCGGTATCCCCCTGTGTCACCGTTACGCCGCTGTTCACGATGGAAGGATACACCGGACGAACGTAATTGATCAGCGGTGCGGCGGGTGCCGTGGTGAGGTTGATCAGGTTGGCAATGGGAATTCTGCCGGTGAGGATAAGGGGGTTCAGGCCGTTAGGGATTGTGTCCGTGAATCCGTATCCCGGCGCATTGTAGATCAGGTTGAACAGGTTCTGGGTTTGTCCCTCCATGGTGATGATTTCAATGTAAACGCTGTCGCCCTGGAAGAAATAAATGTCGTTGATGGTGTCTGATCCGACGGCATAATTCAGGTAGAGCGAACTCAGCTCGCAGCCCAGATTTCCGAAATCTTTTCCGCCCGGACAGGGAGTATAATACGGGAGGATGCAGGGGCCCTCTTCAATGATCACCGAGTCGGAAGCGGTGCAGCCGTTGTTGGGATTCGTCACCGTGAGGTAATAGGTGCCGATGCCGTTCACGACAGGGCTAGCTGTGTTGGCTCCGGAAACAATATTCCCAGATCCGCCGGTGCTCCAGCTGTAACCGGCGCCGGTGGTGGCCGATGATCCGGCCAGGGTTACTTCCAGGATGGTACAGGTAAGGGCATTGCCGGGTCCGGCTTCCGCTGAGGGAACTGCATAATCGCTACCAACCAGGACCTGGTCCGTAGAACTGCAACCGTTGACGGGGTTACTCACGGTAAGGGTATACGTTCCCGTACTGTTCACCAGGGGACTGGCTGTGTTGCCTCCGGAAACAAGGCCCGGTCCGGTCCAGCTGTAATTGACTCCTGCACTGGGGGAAGAACCGGAAAGATGGAGAGATCCCTGCGAACAGGTGAGCGTGGCATTTGCACCGGCATCTGCTCCCGGTAAAGTGACGTTACTGCTAACCAGTACCTGGTCCGTGGCACTGCATCCGGAGATATTGACGGTAAGGGTATAGGTTCCGGCCGCATTCACGATCGGCGTGGCGCTGTTCGCTCCGGATACGATGCCGGGTCCGCTCCAGCTGTAACTGACACCCGGAGTGGATTGCGAACCGTCCAGTTGCGTTGTGGCGGAAGCACAGGTGATGACCTGGTCGGATCCGGCGTTCGCCGTAGGCTGGTTGCATTGTAACGGTGCGGCATAAATGACAGAAACGCCGCTGTTGATCAGCACCTGGGTACCGCTCCAGAGAGAACCGGTGACCTGGGTGGAGCCCGTTCCCGATCCGAGCACAATGCTCGCATAGGGTGCATACACGTTGCCCATTAAACGCGAAACGCTGCCGCCGGAACCGTTGGCAATGTTGAAGGCTACCGGACCGGTACCGTGCGTTTCATAAAAGATGCGCGAAGCGTCGCCGCCGTTAACCAGACTGGTATTGAATTTACCGAGATTCATATTGCCATGCACATAAATGCGGATCGTGCCATTGACGGAATTTTGGAAATCGAAGCGGAAAGTGTTGGAGCCTCCTGAATTGCTGATGGAGTTAAAGGTGTAAACGCCGGGTCCGGAAAAAGTCAGTGTTTTGTTTCCGCTGAGCGTTATGTTGCCGTAGGCACCCGGAGTGATACTTTGAGTGTTGCTGATATTTACTGTTCCCGCAGACACGAAGTTGCGGGCGGCGGGCAAAGCGGGTAATCCCGGTAGGTTCGGCGTGCCGGTGATGTTACCGCCCGCCGGTGCCGGACCGCTGTAGGTGGTGCCGGCCGGATGTGTGACGGCGCCCGTTACCGTGCCGCCTCCCACCACAATGTTACCGTTGGCGTCTATGTTTCCGCTGAGGTTCAGACTGGAACCGGTTTGCACACTGGTGCCGCTTTGCAATCCGCTGTTTTCAGCTTTGATGGATCCGCCAACCGAATTGCTGTTGGCGAGTACCACACGGCCGCCACTGTACACCGAGCCGGATATGGAGGAATTGCCGGTGGTGCTCACCAATACATAACTTCCGATGATACCGCCGGTGATGGTGGTGGAGGAGGAAAGCTGTACCGCATAGCCGGGGGAGCCGGGTACAGCAGACACCGCCCCGGGCACGGTGCCATTTCCGCTGAGTAATACAAAGTCATTAACGTTCTGCTGTGCGAAAACGTTAGTAAAATAAAAAAGCTGTATAAAACAGGTCGCGAGGACCAGCTTTACAACGCCCGAATAACTTTTCTTCGGTTTCATGGTTTTAGATAGGTTTAGAAATATTAAATGTTCAGGATGAAAGGACTGGACAGGGATTCCAATCTGTTCCATAATGAATTGTATTTCAAAATAATGTATTCAATTTTAGTCATTTAATTGATAATTGTCAAGTATTTTTAGGTTAAGGAGATTTTACTTTTTTCCGAAAAACATTAAAATAATGATTATCAATAATATATAAAATAATCGGGACAAAAATACAGATGAAGAAAATTTAATGTTTTTGGTGAAATTCATTTTTTGTCCTGCCAACAGATTGGGTGGAAGGAGTACAAACCGGATTGACAGATACCGTAAAGTGGTACGACCGGAATGAAAGCAATGCTTTTTAAGCGAGCTCAATTTTTATAAAAAAGCCTGTTCAACACCGGAATCCGGAGATTCAGAGCATTTTTCATTGAAGGAGCGCTGTGCTTTTAGCATTACATGAATGGTTCCTCCCAAAAATTTCCATGCTTGAAAGGTCTCTGTGTATGGATAAGGAGTGGAATTGGCGCAGGATATTTCTGGACATTTCATATACTTTCTGTCTGGTCCCGGAAGTTCCTGTCTCCCCGGCAACATAAGGTTTCAAAACGATCCGTACTTTTACCTGACCAGGGCCCGGTGAATTTTACGGTCCTGCAAAAGCCATGAAAAACTTCAAATCCTACTTCATCATCCCTGCCCTTCCTTCCGATGTGTATGCCGCCCTCACCAACCCCGTGACCATTCAATTGTGGACGGGTGAGGAAGCGATCATGTCTACACAACCCGGCTCAGAGTTTTCCATGTGGGATGGTAGCATCACCGGCAAAAACATCGAATTCGAAGAAAACAAAAAAGTGGTGCAGCAATGGTATTTCGGCGATCAGGAAGAGGTCTCCCTGGTCACCATCAAACTGCATCCGCACAAGCACGGAACCTCCGTCGAACTGCTGCATACCAATATACCCGATGATGCTTTTGACGACATCACCGAAGGCTGGGAAGAAGCCTATTTCGGTGAACTGGAAGAGTTCTTCGAGGTGGAATCGTAAACGAATGTTCCCGTAGGCCCCTTTCAGTATTTAATGACCCTGCTTTGGATCTTTCCCTTTTCGCCGGTATCCGTTTCGACCAGATAAAGGCCGGGCGCGGCCTCAAAATGCAGGCGCACCACAGAGGTGTTCCGAAAGTTCTGACGGTCGATGGTTTGCCCCATCGTATTTCTAATGGTAATACTGAGCTCCGGACAGACGGTAGTCAGTTCAAGATGTAGTGCATCCGAAAAAGGATTGGGATAGAGTCGAAGACCGTTTTGAGTTCCCTCCTCAAGGCCGACCGAGCAATACCGGGCCGAAGCGCCGCCACCCATACCGGCAGAGGTCACAACGTTAATGGGGATAACGCCTGTGGTGACGACCGGCGCGTAGGCATAAAAAACCGTAGCGGCGGGATTCTCCGACAGGCTGGAATCGGTATAGCATCCGTTCAATCCCTGGTCATCAGTTTTTACAAAGTACAGGTCCGACTGACCGAAACCATTGTTGAAAGACTCCCCGGACAGGGCATAGCCACCGTCGTTAGTCACGATCAGGCTATAAGGATATTCTGTTTGGGAAAAGCCGTAGGCTTTCTCCCATTGCAGGTTTCCGGAAGTGTCGGTATGCAGCAGTACCATGTCCCAGCTGCCGGCGCCAACGCCGATGCTGCGGCCCAGCAGTGTGTATCCCCCCGTTGGCGAAATCACCACGCTCGAGGC
>JAEUTF010000122.1 GCA_016788185.1 Bacteroidia bacterium
AAACTACCCTTGCATCACCCTGAAAAATACCTGCTCAAAAAAGAAGAAAAGCGCCTTCCCAACAATGCCTTTTTCATGTCCTATAGCCGTTACCGTAAGAAGCAGGATGACTTTTACAGGCAGTACAGGGAGACCGGTGAAGACCTGAGGAAATTCATAGAATGGCAGAGAAAGCACGCAAGTAACTGACTCTTAACTTATAAGAGCTTAGGCACCGGTTGAAACCGAATCCGTCTTTTTAGCATACTATCCCCTTTTTTCCTATTTTCGTGCTCCCAAAACGTCCATCATGGCTCTAACCAAGATATCGAAAAAGACAAAGGCGAAAAATGCCACAACAGCCCCTGCCAAAGGGAATGAAAATCATTTAGGGATGAACGCGATCCATCCTCTGGAAGCAACACCGCATGCGGCAAAAGAAAGCCTTAATCCGTTTGAGGCCATGATCCGCCGTCTTGACCAGGCGGCAAAACTCATGAAGCTTGACAATGACGTTTACCAGATCGTAAAAACCCCTTCAAAAGTGGTAGAAGTCAGCCTGCCTATTAAGATGGACGATGGCAGCATTAAAGTGTACGAAGGCTACCGGGTCATCCATTCCACGGCACTCGGACCCTCCAAAGGAGGTATCCGTTACCATCCTCAGGTGGATGAACACGAAGTAAAAGCGCTTGCGGCATGGATGGCTTTTAAATGCGCCATTGCCGACATTCCATACGGAGGTGCCAAAGGCGGCATCACCTGCGACCCCAAAAGCATGTCGGTTGGTGAACTCGAGCGCCTTACCCGCGCCTACACCGCTGCCATGTCCGATATTTTCGGTGTCGACAAAGACATTCCTGCACCGGATGTCAATACCAGTGGCCGCGAAATGGCCTGGATTGTGGACGAATACAGCAAGATCACAGGTGGTTTCACGCCCGGCGTGGTCACCGGGAAGCCACTGCACCTCGGCGGTTCGCAGGGCCGTGTGGAAGCGACCGGACGCGGCGTCTGCACAGCTGCTCTGGAAGCGATTGCCAAGCTGAAAATGAATCCAAAGAAAATGAAAGCCGCCGTCCAGGGATTTGGCAATGTGGGTTCCATCACCGCCAAGCATTTTGAACTCAACGGCATCAAGGTGGTTGGCATCTCTGACCATACCGGCGCATTTTACAATCCCAAAGGAATTAACATCCAGGAAGCCATCCAATATTGCGCTAAAAACAAGGGTGTACTCAAAGGTTTCAAAGGCGCCACCTCCATCAAGCCGGAAGCCCTGCTCGAACTCGATGTGGACCTGCTGGCCCCCTGCGCACTCGAAAACCAGATTACGGCCGAGAATGCGGGACGCATCAAGGCGAAACTCATTGTGGAAGGAGCCAACGGCCCCACCTCTGCCGGCGCCGACGATATCCTGAATAAAAAAGGGGTGATCATTATTCCCGACATCCTTGCTAACGGTGGCGGCGTAACGGTTTCTTACTTCGAATGGGTGCAGAACCGTACCGGCTACTATTACAGCGAAGAAGAAATCAACAAAAGGGCCGACCGCTGGATGAAGCAGGCTTTCACTAATGTGTGGAACGTTGCACAAAAGCAAAAGACCTCCATGCGAATCGGGGCTTACATTTTCGCCCTTGGAAAAGTTGCCACGGCGATCCGTTCACGCGGCAGTTATTAATAGATTACGTAAGCGCCACGCAGAGATTTTGTTTCCGGCAGGAAACGGATCTCTGCGTTGGTTTTTATTTTCGGGAGAGCGATGCCCGGCCGAATTGCTACAGAGGGCATCTTTACTGAATGCTGTGGCAGGTTGAAAGGTACCAGGTGTGAATAAAGAAACCGGAATTTGTCTACAGCCATAAACAGGACACTTCCCATAAAAGACAAGATTGCAAAAAATACAACCATGACCATACACAAAGAGGGGTACACCATCATTGCCGGCACCATCGTCATCCTGGGATTGCTGAATGCAGTACTGTTCTACAATTTTCCCCATCAGGTCGCCTTGCTGGCAGCCGTTGCCTTCATCAGTCTGATTTTTTTCCTGCTGATACTTCAGTTTTTCAGGTCTCCGAAGCGCAACCAGAGTATCGGAGAACGACTGGTCATTGCACCCTGCGACGGAAAAGTAGTGGTCATTGAACAAACCGTAGAAACGGAATATTACAAAGAGAAACGGCTGCAGGTTTCCATCTTTATGTCGCCCATCAATGTACACATCAACTGGTATCCCATTTCCGGCATTGTAAAATACCTGCGTTACCACGAAGGGAAATACCTGGTGGCCTGGCATCCGAAAGCAAGCACCGAGAACGAACGGACCAGCATGGTGATCGAAAAGGGCGGATTTTCATTGCTGGTCAGGCAGATTGCCGGTGCACTCGCCAAGCGCATCGTGTATTATCCGCACGAAGGTGACATGGTCAAGCAGGGCGCCGAACTGGGTTTTATTAAATTCGGGTCCAGGGTGGACCTTTACCTGCCGCCGGACGCTAAAATCAAGGTGGGCATCGGGCAGAAAACAAAGGGCGGTGTGACCGTGATTGCGGAGTTTTAACCCCTTTCAGCGCAGCGCCGGCGCATCCTTCGGACTAACCTGACGACTTAACTTCAGTAACACCTCCGTTTTGAATAGCAGAATTTGTTTTGAAGAAGCCGGATTAACCATTTCATTCAACGCATGCCCCAGGCACGGTAAAGAATATTCATCACACAGCGGTGCAGGATGTTGTTGTCCGGCAACTGACCACTGATATACGCCTGCTCCGTTTTTATGAGGTCAGCATCTGTGAATCTGGCATGCAGTTCCTCCCGGTATTGCTCGCGAATGGAAAAAAGTTCCCTCACCCTTTGCTGATACGCACTGCTGAACTCAGGGTTGGTGTCGGCAAATAGCAGCGCATTGTTCGACACCACATCGCAGGCGGCAAAATTAGCGGCGAAATGTTCACCCGATTTATAGTACAGCCTGTTCAGAAACACATCGGTATTGGCAAAAAAGGCACCCGAATCGGATGCAAAAAGTGCTTTGCGGCAATAGCTACTGTCGTTACCCGACCAGAGATAGGTGGCATTGTACCGCCGGTTGAGCGGCTCGAGATTCTCCGTCACGGAGCTCCATACTTTCACGTCATCCGTCTTGTTCACGGTTATTTCCGTTTGCATGCCATTGGTAAGTCCTGCAATGCGGCGGTAGCCCGGAAGTTCCTTAAACCAGTTGGCTGACTTCATGACATAAAGCGCGTGGATGGGAATATTCCGCTCACGTGCCTCTTCACAATAACGCACATATTCATATCCGTTAGCCGTCACCATTCCGTTGCCCACCAGGTACACCATTTTCACCGCATCTTCCCGATCCGACCATTTCATGTCATAAATACAGGTTCGAAGCGCCGCGCTGACAATCTGATCCCCCTTTTCGATGGATGGCCGTAACTTGTACAACTCCGCCGCCAGCGCGTCAAAATTCCGGGTCAGCGGCGACAGAATTTTCACATAGGCGTTTTCCCTGCCGAAGCTCGGGCGCGAGAAACCCACTACGCCGATGCGCAGCTCCGGCCTGGGATCCATCCGCTGGGCCAGGTTGATCATGAGCCACAGATTGTCGCGCAGGTCGTTGATCAGGCCGTTGGTGCTGCCACTGAGGTCGATACAAAAAACAATGTCGAGTGGTTTATGCGGTGAACTTTGCTGACGCTTTTCAGCCGTTCCTCCTCCTTCGGCCAGGACTTGCTGGCCCATGAGACAAAAAACCAGCACCAGCAGGCGGTTCAGCAGCGACACCTGAAAAATATCCTTCATAGCCCGTACATACATCAGCCCACAAAATTCCGAAGAATACAGCGCTGGAGGTTACCGGCCCGAAAAAGTTATGAAGAAGCTCCTGTGATTAGCCCGTGGTGGATCCCGAGAAAAGTACGCATTGCTTCCAGGGCTTCGGTGATTTTCCAGTTCCCGCGCCGGCGGGATTCCACAAAATTGGAAATAGCTCTCACCTGCAGCGAAGGAATGCGGGAGAGGGTGCAGGCATACACAAAGGCTGCGCCCTCCATGCTTTCCACCTGTGCGGAAGATCGACGTTTGAAGGACGCGATGCTCTCCGCCTGACCGTGTACCAGGTTGACACTTGCGCCGAACACTTTGGGGAGGCCCAGTCCGGCCAGACCGGTTTCTACAGGGTACAGGAATCCATCCCGGAAAGGAGCCTCATCGGCGGCGGCGAGGCCCATTTCAAACAGGCTGAGGAATGAATCCGGACTCTCCGCCCCCAGGTCGCCGAATTCTTCACGAACCACTTCTACCAGTGTACCCGGAACCAACTGCTCATCGAAACTGCCGGCCAAACCGATGTTGATGACCCTCCGGTAAGGATGCGTGGCCAACACTTTTCCTAGCCAAAATGCGGTGGCGCTGAGTCCAACGCCGGTAATCAGCAGGGAAATGCCCGGTGCCAGCAGGTCAGGATAATGCCCTGCCGGCAAGCCGGAACCGGTACCCAGAACGGAGGCCTCGGCGGCGGTGGCGGCTACAAAAAGGCAATGGGGATGGTTCTGCACGCCGCAAAGATATGCAAATCACTGTCTTTGTGCCATTTGCCGCTATGAAAGATCAGAAAAAAGGCTTAATTTTGCCACCCCGGTGAAGCCGGGACGAAATACCCGAAAAGCGGATGTTATACATTACAAGAAAGGAGCGTTTTAATGCGGCGCACAAACTGTTCCGCCAGGAATGGAGTGATGAAAAAAACATGGAGGTATTTGGCAAGTGCTCCAACCCCAACTGGCACGGACACAATTACGACCTCTATGTGACGGTAAAGGGGAAAATCAACCGGGAAACCGGATTTGTAATCGACCTCAAATTCCTGAGTAAGCTGATCAAAGAAATGGTGATTGACAAACTGGATCATAAAAATGTGAACCTGGATGTCGACTTCATGGCGGGCCGCATGGCTTCTACCGAAGTGCTGGCGGAAACCATCTGGCAGCAACTCGAAGCTCCCATCCGCAGCCAGGGCTGCCAACTCCACAGTATCAAACTTTACGAAACCGAAAACAACTATGTTGAGTATTTCGGTGATGAAAACCACTAAAGGTGTCAGAGCACAAATACATACCCCACGACGAGGAAATGGACGGTTACGAAAAAATCGACCAGTATAATCCTGTCAAAATCGAAAAGCTGTCGTCGTTTTATCACAGCATACTCGAAGAGGTGGGCGAGGAAACTTCCCGTGAAGGGCTGAAAAAAACGCCGGAACGCGTGGCCAAAGCCCTGCAGTTCCTTACCCATGGCTACGACCTCGACCCCATCGGCATCCTCAATTCCGCCAAGTTCAGGGAAGATTACAAGCAGATGGTCATTGTCAAGGACATCGAACTGTACAGCCTCTGCGAACATCACATGCTGCCCTTTTTCGGCAAGGCTCACGTGGCGTATATCCCCAATCATTACATTGTCGGGCTCAGTAAAATACCCCGTGTGGTGGATGCCTTCTCCCGCCGTTTGCAGGTCCAGGAAAGGCTTACGACCCAGATCCGCGACTGCATCCAGGATACGCTTCAGCCGCTCGGCGTGGCCGTGGTGATCGAAGCACAGCACCTCTGTATGCAGATGCGCGGGGTGCAAAAACAAAATTCCATCACCACCACGTCGGCATTTACCGGCGAATTCGAAAATGACCGGACGCGGAGCGAATTTATTTCACTGATCCGCGGCCGGCTGCACTGATCCACGAATAAGGCCGGTCTCCGGCTGATGATAAGAAATCACAGGAACGAAAAAAAATAGCTATGAAAGCATACATTTTCCCCGGACAGGGATCACAATTTGTCGGCATGGGCAAGGAACTTTACGAAAGTTCAGATCTCGCCCGGGCGATGTTTGAACAGGCCAATGACACGATGGGATTCAGGATTTCTGACCTGATGTTCCAGGGGACGGAGGACGATCTTCGCAAGACCAATGTCACCCAGCCTGCCATTTTCATTCACTCGGTGGTGCAGGCCCGGGTAATGGGTGATGCTTTCCAACCCGACATGGTGGCCGGACATTCGCTCGGGGAGTTTTCCGCCCTGGTCGCCAATGGCACCCTCAGCTTCGAAGACGGACTCAAGCTGGTCATGGAAAGGGCCAACGCCATGCAGGCGGCCTGTGAAGCCATCCCCGGCACCATGGCCGCCGTTCTCGCCCTCGACGATGCAAAAGTGGAAGAGATTTGTGCGGCCACCGACGGAATCGTGGTGGCGGCCAACTACAACTGCCCTGGGCAACTGGTGATCTCCGGAGAGGTGGAAGCCGTGAAAGCCGCCTGTGAGAAAATGACGGCGGCGGGCGCCCGTCGCGCCATGCTGCTGAATGTAGGCGGGGCCTTTCACAGCCCGCTGATGGAACCGGCCCGTGCCAGGCTGGCGGCCGCCATAGAAGCCACGCGTTTCCATACGCCCAGCTGCCCGATTTACCAGAACGTTACGGCTAGCCCTCACCGTGACATCGCAGAAATCAGGAACAACCTCATTGCTCAGCTCACCGCTCCTGTACGGTGGACGCAGAGCGTGGAACACATGGTGGAAGACGGCGCCTCCAGCTTTACGGAAGTGGGTCCTGGAAAAGTACTGCAGGGCCTTGTAAAGAAAATTCACAAAGAAGCCGTGATCGCCTGACCGGCAGCTTCCGGCTCCGCACCTCCGAACCCTGCAGGGCAGGACCGGAAACGCATTCCGTTCAGCAGGATAACCGACCCCTTCACCCGGCATTTCAATCATTAATCAGCCCATCATTACCGCGAACAACCACATGGATCTCCATCCGCTCAACGCCATTTCCCCCATCGACGGCCGCTACCGCAGTAACTGCGAAGAGCTTTCACTTTATTTTTCCGAAGAAGCCCTGATGCGCTACCGGGTGCTGGTTGAAGTAGAGTATTTCATCGAACTCTGCGAGATTCCGCTGCCGCAGCTTCAGACTTTTGACAAAACCCATTACAAGGCACTGCGCCGCATTTACAATGATTTCCGGCACGAAGACGCCCTGCACATCAAAGGCATTGAAAAAACCACCAACCACGATGTGAAGGCGGTAGAGTATTTTCTGAAAGAGAAATTTGACGCCCTGAACCTGGGCGATTTTAAGGAGTTCATTCATTTCGGACTCACCTCGCAGGACATCAACAACACCGCCATCCCTTTGAGTCTGCGTGAAGCCAATGTATTGATTTACCTGCCCACCATCAAGGCCATCTGTGAAAAGATCCTCCTGCTCTCCCGCGAGTGGAAAGACATCCCCATGCTGGCCCGGACGCACGGGCAGCCCGCCTCCCCTACCCGTCTCGGCAAGGAAATTTATATTTTCCATCACCGCCTGCAGACGCAGCTGGAACTCATGAACACGATTTCCTATACGGCCAAATTCGGAGGAGCAACCGGAAACTTCAATGCCCATGCGGTTTCCTATCCCGATATCGACTGGATCGGATTCAGCGACCGCTTTATTCAGCGACTCGGCTTGCAACGTTCGCCCTACACCACCCAGATTGAACATTACGACAACATGGCCGCCCTTTTCGATACCATGAAACGCATCAACACCATCCTCACCGATCTATCGAGAGACATGTGGTCGTACATTTCGATGAACTATTTCACGCAAAGAGTCATTGCCAACGAAGTGGGCTCATCGGCCATGCCACACAAGGTAAACCCCATCGACTTTGAAAATGCCGAAGGCAACCTGGGCATGGCCAATGCGCTGTTCGAACACCTCAGCGCCAAACTGCCGATTTCACGCTTACAGCGAGATCTTACCGACAGCACCGTGCTCCGCAACATCGGCGTGCCTTTCGCCCATACCCTCATTGCCTGCAAATCCCTCCTGAAAGGTTTTAACAAAGTCACGGTCAACAAGAGCATGATCGAAGAGGACCTGGGAGAAAACTGGGCCGTGGTAGCCGAAGCCATCCAAACCATTTTACGGCGCGAAGCCTATCCCAATCCCTACGAGGCCCTGAAATCGCTCACGCGTACCGGTGAAAAGATCAACCCCGATACCATTTCACGCTTTATCGACGGACTCGATGTGTCGGAAAACCTGAAGACCGAACTGCGCAAAATCACCCCCTACAATTATACCGGTGTGGTAAAGGAATTCTGAGGATTACAGTCACAGCAGGTCGCATAGGCCAGGCCGCCATACCCTGTTTAGATCAGCCCGGAACCGACTTGGGTCATGGCGCAACTGAAAAACTTTTACGTACTTTGATTCTGTACTTTACCGGATTTTAATTCCTAAAATTAAATGACAATGAAAACAAGCAGACTACTCCCGGTTTACCTGCTGCTCATCCTGTTCAGTCCTATTAAAATGCTGAACGCCCAGGTTTCCTGTACAGTGGAAGAACTGGTAGACATTACCGTTTGGAAAGATTCGGAATGTGAAGCCGTACAAAGCTATTCGAACTTTGTCAGCCTGACGGTGAACCGGCTGAATCTGGCCAACGGCACTTTAAAATGGCAATTCCGGCAGGACACGGTGAACGGTGTATGGCAGGATGTCAATGCGGGCTGGAGCGGACAGGGCAGCGAAGAAATTTTTCACTCCTTTTTCTCCACCGCCGACAACGGTCAATACCGCTGCGTGTTCCGCGAAAACAGTACGCAATGCCGTGATGTGGAGAAGGTATATGTTAAAGTGAAACAGCGTCCCGACATCAGTATTTCCGTCGATTCGGTGACCTGCGAGGGCTTGTATCTCGGCGCTGCCGACGCCAACAACCCCACGGCCAGTAATTACAGCTATTGCTGGGAGCCGGATTTCGGCAGTTCACCGCCTTCCTGTTACAGCACCGATAAGGCTTTCCTGTTCACACCGGTGGGATGTATGATGGTGGTGGGAACGGTGAGTGTGATCGTGACCAACAATGAAGGTTGTGAAATGTTCACCTTCACCAGCGGTTTGTGCAATGCTGAAAAGCTCGATGTGTATGCCGAACTCAACACCATCAGCACTGAATTCTGTGCGAAAGATGCAAAAATCGAATTATTCCGGCAGTCGATACTTCCCTTACAACCGGGCTGGCAATACCAATGGAAGAAAAACGGCGTGGACATCGCCGGTGCCATCCACACCAGCTTTATCCCTTATTCCAGCGGGACTTACTCCTGTGTGATTACCAACAACAACGGATGTACGCAGGTCAGCAATCCGATCAGCGTTACTGTTTACCCTTTGCCACAGGCTACCTTGAACCCTGGCAGCAGCCAGGAGATCTGCATCGGCGACTCCCTTTTGCTGAGCGTGAGCGGATCCTCCTCGTATTCGTACCAATGGTACAAGGGCAACCAGCCCCTTAATTTTACGAACGACTCACTGTATGCCAGTCTTGCCGGTTCGTACAAGGTGCTCGTCACCGGCACAAACGGCTGTACCCGGTTTACCAATGCGTTGAAGCTGAGCAAGTATAAAACCTCGGTCACGGCACTGGGGCCGGTTGTATTCTGTCAGGGCGACAGCGTGGTGCTGCAAAGCAATACCCTGAATACCGCCAGCTGGCAATGGCAGCTCAACAATGCCAACATCCCGGGAGCCACCGGTCCGAGCTATGTGGCCAAAGCATCCGGCCTGTACCGTGTTAAAGGCACCAGCAATGCCGCCTGCATCAGTTTTTCCAATAAAGTGGATGTTAGTGTGAGTTGCCGGGAAGCTGCGCCTCCCGAAGAAAGCGCCCTCCGGATCAGCCCGGTACCTTCCAGCCATCGCATCAGCCTGATGTTGCCTGCCCTCCCGGATTACAGTCTTCTCGAAATCCTATCGGCTACGGGGCAGCGTGTTTACCGATTGCCATTGGCTAAAAATTCATCGTCTGCCACATTCGACCTGGACATCCGTGAATTTCCGGTTGGAATCTATTTCCTGCGGATCAGCGGCGAGGACGTATCGTTGCAGGGAAAATTTATCCGGGAATAGCCTACGGGCCTAAAAAAACAGGATCGCTTACTCTCGTTCCTGCGGTTTTTTCATCCATCTGACCCTATTCCCATCCGGAAGCCAGCACATCGGCGAGGTGGATGGTTTTAAAGGGCGCATGCTGCTTGCTGATCACGCCCTGCAGGTGCATCAGACAGAGCGGATCGTTGGAAATAAGGGTATCGGCTCCGACTTCGCCGGCAACCTTCAGTAAATCGTTCGCCATTTTCACCGTGAGCGCCTCGTTTTTCCGGTCAAGACCGCCGCCTATGCCACAACAGGGAAGGATATCCGAAGGTTCGGCAATGACCAGGTTTCTCACCTTTTTCAGGAGCGCCAGTTGCGGATTTGCTGCCGGCGAATCGCTTTTACATACACATCCGTCCAGTACCAGCGCCCTCGCGGTAAAACTGGCACCGATATCCGTCGCATGCATCACATTGACGAGGAAGTCGCCCAACTCAATGAAATGCTTCTGCACCATTTTATACTCATTGTGCAGGGCAGAGTTGTGAAACAAGGCCGGATAGTAATGGCGTACCGTGTTCACGCAACCGGGTCCCGGACAAACGATATAGCGGTCATCCTGGAATTCGTGAATCAGCTTCTCCCCCACTTCCTTGCAATAATCACGGTAACCGTCTTCGTAGGCGGGCTGCCCGCAACAGGTTTGTTCAATGTTGTAGTTTACGCCACACCCCATCCGTTGCAGCACCTTGAGGGTGTTGCGTGCCGTTTCGGGCTGAAACTGGTCGATGTAACAGGGTATAAAGAGGTCAACAATCACGGTAATATTATCTCAGGTTCAGATCTTTTAGTTGATGACTGCGCCGCACGCGCAATAGAAGTACTATTCCGATCAGAAAGAAGATCACCAGGGCCACAATCGAATCGCGCATGCTGCCGGTCACTTCGTTTACATAACCGAATACAAAAGTACCAAAAACCGTCCCGCACTTATCACACACATCGTAAAAGCTGAAATAAGAAGCGTGATCATGGGTGTCGGGCAGCATTTTGGAATAGGTGCTGCGCGACAGCGACTGGATCCCTCCCATCACCAGGCCCACAAAGGAGGCGGTGACATAGAAGTCCAGGGGTACGTAGACGAAGAAATACACGCTGATACAGATGAGCATCCACATGACGATGGCCACGATCAGCGCTTTGATATTGCCGAAGCGGGAGGAGAGACGGGAGAAGAGGTGCGCTCCGCCGATGGCCACAAACTGGATCAGCAGGATGCAGACGATGAGCCCGCTTTGCTTGCTCTGCTCATCGGGCCAGGCAATTTCCTGTACCCCGAAGAGGGTGGCCAGGTACATCACCGTTTGCACCGCCATGTTGTAAAAGAAGAAAGCAATCAGAAAAGCCTTCAGGCGCGGGGTTTCCTGCAACTGTTGCCACACCACCTTCAGTTCCCGGTAGCCTTTGGCGAGCAGATCCCTTTCAAAGGGACGGGCCAGCGGATCTTTCGGAAGATGGGCAAAAGAATACTGGGCAAAGCCGAACCACCAGACACCGGTGAGCAGGAAGGAGAAGCGCATGGCCGTGCCATTGTCCACACCGCCGTACCATTGCGGAAAGAGGATCATCGTCAGGTTGAAGATGAGCAGCAGGGACGAACCGATGTATCCCATGGAGAACCCGCGGGCACTCACGTGGTCCTGGTCTTCGGGCAAAGCCACTTCCGGCAGATAGGCATTGTAAAATACAATGCTTCCGGCATAGCCGATCGCGGCCAGCATGGAGCAGGTGATGCCGATCCACAGGTTTTCGAGACCGGTGAAAAACCAGAGCATGGAGCAGCTGAAAGCCCCCAGGGTACTGAAAAAAAACATGAACTTCTTTTTCTGTCCGCTGTAATCCGCCATGGAGGAAAGCATGGGCGATACCGCCGCAATGACCAGGAAGGCCAGTGAGATGGCATAAGACTGCAGGGATTCGCTGTTAAAGCTGCGCCCGAGAAACTGAACCTCGTGCGAACCGTTGACAGTGGTGACCGCGCTGAAATAAATCGGGAAAAGGGCCGAACTGATCACCAGCGAATAGGCCGAATTGGCCCAGTCGTAAAAAGTCCAGGCACGGACCACTTTCCTGTTTTCTTTCGGATTGATTTCTTCCATAAAGCCGATCCGAAAATAATGAAAGGATGCATACTCCCCTTCCGGGCGGCACAGGACTTATGAAGAGCTCGTCAGGGACGCTTAATTCTTCATCTACCCGACGACCGTCTTCCTGTGCAAAAGGTCTGGCTACAGCTGGAACTCAAACTTCAGTTTTATCCTGAGCGCACCGCTGTTCAACTGAACACTGTCGGTATAGGTAGAGCTGAGTGGAAGCACATTGCAAAACCGGAATTTGAGGATGCCCATGTTTTCCCGGTCGGGCACATTGCCCGTGTCGATATCGTAGATGTCAAAACGGATGTCCTGGTCGAAGCTGAACGTGCCTTTGGCGGGAACTATGTTGAACAGACCCGACTCGGCGTTATTCAGCACCGTGTTGCTCTGGTAGACCGTATCGCCTGGAAATGTGATCTTGAAACTCAGGTCGGGCAGGTTCCCCGGATCCCAGTCGAGGCCGCCCGGACGGAAGGTGGGCACCTGTACTATTTCCAGTTGTTTGATGACCGCTCTCCTGTGAAAAGTCACCGGCAGGTCGCGGATGTAGGTGGAGCTAAGGCCGGCCTTGCTCGCAGTAGCCTTCACCTTGTAATTGCCATACGCAGTATAGCTGTGCTGTACGCTGAAGCCCTGTCCGAAAGTGCCGTCACCAAAA
>JAEUTF010000130.1 GCA_016788185.1 Bacteroidia bacterium
CAACCTCCTTTCATTTCGCGAATGCAGAAGCCGGTATCAGGCCTTCTTCGCCGCCTGCATGCCCTTGTTGACCAGGAAAACGCCCAGGATGGTAATCCCCATGGCGCCGATGCTTCGGGTGCTGATCTGCTCGTCCAGCAGGAGCCATCCCAGGAACACGGCCACGAGCGGGTTGACGTAAGCATATACCGAAACCTGCTGCGCCGGAAGATAACGGAGGGCATATACGAAAAGGCTGTAGCCAAAAATGGATCCGGCCACCACCAGGTAGAGCATCGACCACCAGCCGGGTAACGTGTGCGGCAGCTGCGACCACTCTCCTTTGAAAATACCGGCCAGCGCGGTGATGCTCCCGCACAAAAACATCTGCCAGGCTCCGGTCAGTACCGGGTGAAGGCCGATGGGATACTTTTTCATGTGGATGCTTCCTATGGATCCGTTGATCACCCCCAAAACCAGTAAAACGAGTCCTGCCTGCAACACGGTTTCACCGGGGGCAAAGAGGTGCTCATAGAAAATAAGCCACTGCCCTGCAAAACCGGTAATGATGCCGGCTAGCGCGAGCAGGGGAGTCTTTTCGCCGGGATTCCACAGGCGGGTGATGACCACAATCCAGAGTGGAAAGGCCGCATTAAAAAGCGCCGCGAGTCCGCTCGAGACGGTCTGTTCTGCCAGCACCAGGAAGAGATTGCCTCCCGGAAAAATGAGCAATCCGCTCACCAGGATCCTTTTCAGATCACTCCGTGTAAAACCGATCCCTCTCCCCGTGAACAGAAACCAGAGCAGGACCAGTCCGCCGGCCACCACAAAGCGCAAACCGGAATAAAGAAAAGGCGGAAAATGTTCCTGCATGCCGATCCGGATCGCCAGGTAGGTGGTGCCCCAGAGTAAACAGAGCGAAGCCAGTGCGGCATAGGGTTTCCAGTTAGACTTCATCCGCCGGTACTAAAGGCATTAAGGTTCTCTGAGGCGCTCTTCCGAGAGCCGGCCGACGATGGTTCTGGACGTATACCAGGCGGCCAGGAACCCGATGGCAAAGACAATCAGGGTAATCATCAGGAAGTCTCCCGCCTGCATGGCTACCGGATAGGCCTCTACGACAAAGCCTTCCCCTCCACCGATCTTCACAAAACCAAACACCTGCTGAGCGCCGCACAGCAGCGCCCCCAGCAACATTCCGGCCAGGGCTCCGCCTACTGAAATGAGCAGGCCCTCGATGAGAAAGATCTGCTGTGCCATCTTCAGATCAGCGCCCATGTGGTAGAGGGTCTGCAGGTCGTCCCGCTTATCGAGGATGAGCATGGTCAGCGTACCAAAGAGGTTGAACGCGGCAATGAGCAATATAAATCCAAGAATGATGTAGACGGCCACTTTCTCGGAACCGATAATCCTGTATAAAAAATCATGTTGCATCAGCCGGTCGTTCACCCTGAACCGCTCACCGAAAAAAGCCTGGAGCGACTCCCGGGTGCTGCGCTGATCGATGCCCGGTTTTAACCGGAGTTCCAGCGCACTGAGTCCCGTACTGTCGGAGGTCAGTTCCCGCATGAATCGCAGGGGAACGATTACATACTTCGCGTCAAAGTCCTGCTGAACACCGAAAATGCCGCTGGCCACCAGGGAGCGCTGCACAAAAGCCGAGGAGGGATCCAGCGAGGCGACACCCGGATCAATTCCGCGCTGGGGCATAAAAACGGTCACCCGCTGCAGCATATCGTTCGGACGAATGCCCATCGAATAGGCAATCTGCGCGCCCGGAATCATAAAGTTCATCTCCTCCTCCTGCAGAATGGCTTCCCCTTCCAGCATTTTGTCGCTGATATTGCTGGTCTGGAAAAAGGACTCGCTCACGCCCTTGAGCGTCACCACGTATTGCCGGTCCATGTAACGCAGCAGCGCATTGTCCTCCTGAACAAAGGTGATGGCCGCAACATCCGGGCGGTTCCGCAGCTCACGCATAAGGCTATCCGGTAATTGAAAGGATTTGCCCGATGCGGGCACTACTTTCATGTCGGGATCAAAAGCGTTGTAAAGGGAGAGTACGAGATTTCCGAAACCGTTAAACACCGACAACACCACGACCAGGCCGAAGGTGCCCACCGCCACTCCCACCACACTCACCCAGCTGATCACATTGATCAGGTGATGCGATTTCCTGGCGAAGAGATAGCGCCGGGCGATGGTCCATGCCAGGTTCATGCTTGGTTATTTCCAGGCTTTCACGATCAGCCCTGTTCCCGTCGAGTGCCGGATGGAAACATCCATCCAGTTGAGGAGGTAGGATACCGGATAAGCCACGAGGTAATAGAAGGGAAGCAGGATAAAAAACAATTTGGAGACGCCCAACATCAGGATCGGGTATTTCATTGAAAGCCGCCAGGAGATTTTTCCCGGTGCGCCGTACTGGTATCGCGCTTCCACCCTGGTGAAGCCGGCGGAGCGGAGTTTATCTTCAATCTCGCCGATGTTGTATCCGTCACGCACATGCTCTTCAATGAAGGAGCTCTCCTCATCGCCATGTACATCGGATCCGCCCTGGTCGCTGGGGGTGGAAATCAGCAACATGCCGCCCTTCTTCAGGGAAGCATGGATGTTCCTGAATACGTCAACATCCTCCAGGATATGCTCCATCACATCCACGGAAATCGCCAGATCATAACGGTCGGGCTGTACGAACTTTGTAAGGTCACCGACCACAAACCTGACCCTGTTGCCGCTGCCCATGCTGCTGAAAAAGCGGTTGCAATCCTCCACCTGCTCTTCCTTCACATCCACCGCGAGTATTTCCGCATCGGGAAGCCGCCGGCTGAGCCAGAAGGAGTGCTGGCCGTATCCGGCTCCGGCATCCAGGATGACGGGCTTTGCCGGCGACTGACGGATCCAGCTTTTGAGTTCTTTATGCACGTGCCAGGCCCGGAGCAGCAGCAGGTCCAGCAGTCGATAGAAGGTCTTTCGCAGGAAGGGGGATTTATTAAAAACATTCCCCAGGCTACGTTTTATCGGATCGTATTGCATAGGGCGCGAAGGTAGTAAATTGCTGCAGCAATTCTGTCTTCCTGAGCGGGTCACAGTGGCCCGGACAAGACGGTAAAACCGCATCGTTCCCGTGCGGGCATCATCCGGATAAACGATCAGCAGAAAGGAATCGCTGCCCTTGAGGAGGCCTACTGCTCTTCTTCGCTGGCCGGCGGGATGTGGAGATTCTTAAAAATCGCATCCATTTTATCGGCATAATCCAGGCTGTCGTCAATAAAGAATTCCAGTTCGGGTATGATTCGGGCCTGCTTGCCGATCCGACGGCCGAGCTGAAGGCGCACCTCCGATTTGTGGGTTTTCAGGCTCTTCAGGATTTCAGCCGGCTTCGGCGCTTTGAAAACACTGAGGTGTACGCGGGCCAGTCCCAGGTCGGGTGTTACCTTGACCCCGGTCACAGTCACAAAATGCGGCCCGTACCAATTCCTGCCTTCCTTCTGAAACAACTCGCCCAGTTCCTTCTGAATGAGTTTCGCATATTTCTGTTGCCGCACCGAATCCATCGGGCAAAGATAAGAAATATCGCTGCGGGGAAACGCTGTTGTCCGCAGAAGGTAGCGGCAACCCGCGGAACCTTACAGCGTCTCATTTGCTACGACATGCGGCGGCAGGAAAGCCTTGCAGCAAAAAAGCCACCCGTCTGACTGACGGGTGGCTTTCCTGAATATATAAGAAGTTGCTTTACATCTTTACCAGTTTCACCGTACGGCTGCCCGACTCCGACTGCAGGCGAAGCAGGTAAACGCCCTGCGGCGACTGACGCAAATCAATCAGGCCGCGGTAGCTGCTGCCTGCATTGACCGTCTGGTTCATGATCAGTCTTCCTTCGAGGTCACTCAGCTGATAGGAAACATTTTTTGCTTCCACGCCGCGCAGCTCCAGGTGGTAAAGACCACCGGAAGGGTTCGGGTAAACGACCACACTCCCCAGCTTGTCGGGCTGTTGAATGCCCACGGCCGCATCGATGTTGACATTGTCGACGTAGAGGTTGTTTCCGTAACCGTTGATGTTGACAAAGCGAATCACCACATTGGATCCAACCCAGGTGCTGAGGTCGATGGTATCGTTCCTCCACTCTCCGGCGGCCGTCGGCGCCCAATCGCCGGTGTTGTCACCCACGGTTGACAAGGTCAGGCCGTCCTTCTGATAGCCCGAGGGCTGCCAGGTGAGTCCGCAATCCGTAGAAATGTCGACACGAAGGGTATCGGTATACTGGGCGCTGTAACGGGCATAGGCCACGTCAAACGTCATCATGGCGGAAGTGGCGCTGGCAAGGCCCACTTCAAAGGTGACCAGTGCGTCTTCTGCGCCTACATTGTTATAATCGTAGTTGTCGACGAAGGGGCAATTGGTAGGATTGCCATCGGAACCGGTCACGGCAATCGCTTCCGCCCAAGTGACGGCGCCACCGGCATCGTCTATGCTCCAGCCCGCGGGCGGATACGTTCCACTCTGGAAGTCTTCGATGATGGGAACCGCCGCTGCAGGCAGAATATTGATCAGGGAGGTCTGTGTGACGGTACCACCGCCAAAACCATTGGTCGCGGTGAGTTCAACATCGTAGGCGCCTACGGCATTGAAGACCACCTGCGGGTTTTGTGAGGCAGACGTGGTTCCGTTCACGAAGGAAACGGTGTTCGGGGTGAAGACCCACTGCCAGCCATTCGGCGAATTCAGACTCTGATCGGTGAAGGCGAATACTTTTCCGGTACAGCCGCTGGTGGCATCAACGATAAAGGCCGGCACCGGAGGCGCGGAAGACTCGATGACATTGATATCATCCAGGGCAATATCGGAATCGAAATTGGGGCCGGTCACGGCACGGAAGCGGATGTTGATCACATCTCCTGCCCAAGGGGTGAGGTTGAGTACAGCCTGTTGCCAGGTATTCCCCTGGTTGCCGGTGATGGGCGGGATCGCATCGCTGACCCAGCCCCCTTGTGTATACACATCCACATGCAGTTCGCCGATGGCGGCGCCGTACATATGGTACCAGAACGTCATCTGGGGAGAGGCGGCGGTCGTAAGGTCGAGACAGGGCGTAACCAGATTGGCTGTGCGGTTGAAGCAGGTTGACGCTTCGAGGTAGACGTAATTGCCGGCAGCCGTACCGAGGGTATGGTCTACATCGGGTCCGGTACCCGCCGAAGCGGTCGGGCCTTCACTCACCCTGAAATCGATATCGTCCTGGTCCAGGTTGGCTTCGTTAATCCAGCCGCCGGGAATCGGACATACCGTTGCTTCACAATCATTCGCTGTACCGCAGAGCGCTGCCGCCTCAAAATCCTCGATGAAAGGCAGGGTGGCCAGCGTTCCGCCGATCACCGTGGTGACGGAAGCCGCTGTATCGTTGTAGATGTTCAGATCCCCCGGGTAGCTGGCCCACACCTGGAGGGTATAGGTGCCGGCCAGGGAGAGATCAATGGTGTTGACGAACGTGAACAGCTGGGAGCCGCCGGGAGCGATGGTTCCCGTATAGGTTTCGTTCACCGCTGCTCCGCCGTTGAGTGAATAGTTTACCGGAATATTACTGATCGGGTTCTGACCGCGGTTTTCGAGGAGAATGCCCACCGGCACGGTACTGTTGTCGTGGCAATCCTGGAGGGTTCCGTTTCCGGGGCTAGCCACCGCCGTTACCTGCGCATCAATGGCCAGCGGACAGGAGAATGTTCCCGGAGCCTTGTAAATCGCGTTGGCTCTGCGGCCGTTGTTGCCATCGGCTGTGATGGCACTGATGCTGAACCAGTAGGCCTGGTTCGGATTGGTGCCGGAAATCACGATGCTGTTGGTGGTGCTGGTCCCGACGGGATCCATGTATTCAGGGCCCAGCATGTAGGCGGTGTAGCCCGCCGCTCCGGTCACCGGATTCCAGATCAGGCGAATGCTGTCTGGGCAGGCCCAGTCTACCGTAATGCCGGAAGGAACGCCGATGATGGCCAGGGAAGTATCGCTTTCATCGCTGAATCCGTTGCGGCTCACGCGAACCTTCACGGCGCCGGAGATGGCGGTGGGTACCGTCCAGCTGTACTGCTGCAGGGATTGGGGAACAGACGCGGAGATCACGTTCCAGGTGGCGCCGTTATCACTGGTATATTCCAGTGCATAGGAGCCCAGGTTGCGCTGACCGTCCCAGCGGAGCACTTCGGTCTCGCCGGGCACAAAGCCTTCTCCGCCGTTCGGATAGGTCATGGTCAGTTCTTCGGAACGGAATTCCCATACCAGGTAATAGCGCTGACCACTTGACGGTATGGCGTAGCCGTTAATAGATACGGTATAGGTACCGGCGGCGGGATTGTCGAGGGTCACCTGCTCCATGTTGTTCAGGCTGTCCACACCGCGTACAGCGGGTGTGGAAAGGCTGGTCACGTTGGGCGTAGGGTCAAGGATCCAGGGATTCCAGGAGGTGCTGGAAGGATCCGCGACGCTCATGTTGATGTTGTTCACCAGCGCAGGTGCGGCGGCGGGAGTGCCACCCGGATCAGACCAGTACACCATCACCCTCACCTGAGACGTTCCGGCAGGAACGGTGATGGAATGGGTATTGGTGACGCCCTGGGTAAGGCTGTCGGTCAGATAGCGGTTATCTTCCAGGGTACGCAAAGCCCGAAGGGCGTTCACGCGTCCCCAGCCGTAAATAAAATCCGGGCCGGGATTCCCGATGTCTTCGGCGGTATTCAGCAAACTGGCCTTGATGAGGGCGGCCGGAGGATTGGGGGCTCCGGTCAGTTCTTTGTAAGCCTGGTACAGCTGCGCAAAAATGCCGGCCACACCGGGCGAAGCGGCCGATGTGCCTCCGCCGACCTGGTAGGTGTTGTTTTCATCGGTGCTCATCTGATCACGTCCGTTGGAACAGATGTCGGGCTTGATGCGTCCGTCGGAAGAAGGTCCGCGGCTGCTGCTTGGATCCAGCACCTCCAGCGCATCGAGGTTGCCACAGGCCACCACGTTCTTTCCCTGCTTGTAGCCGCCGGTGATATTGCCCCAGCTGGCGCCAGCCCCGTAACCGCAGTTTCCACTGCCGTTGTTACCGGCGGAAAACACAAACTGCAGCTGTGGATTTTCGTACAGCAACTGATCGCCGAACTGCGTGTCGGAAGTGTATTCGTTACAACCCTGTGAATAGGAAGTAGAGGCGATCACGATGCCGTAGTTGCTGAAATTCGCCACGGCATCCACCACCTGCGGGTAGGCGCCGATGTTGAAGGTGTAGAGATAGGATCCGCTGGCCATGCCGCGCATGGTGGGGTTGAGGTTGCCCGCGCCCACGCAGATGCCGCTGGTCATATCACCGTGCGTACTGCCGGTACCGGTAGCAAAATTGGTGATGCGGCCGGTGAAATCAATGTGGGGACCTACAAAGCCGTCGTCGGCAATGGCCACGGTCACCCCGCTGCCGTCATAATGACGGCCGGTGACGAAATCACTGCTGATGACATTGGTGCGGTGAAGGCTCCGTCCCTTGGTATCGTCTTTCTCCGAAGGAGCGGCGATGGTATTGATAAAAAACACCCAGGGCTCGGCGGCAAGCGTCATCAGAGAAAAATCACTGACGCGAAGGGTGATGATGCGGTTCTGCGCCTGGTGCGACAGGATTTGTCCCTGTCTGGCGGCGGCTGCGAGTGCGGCCGGCAAGGTGATGTTGCCCTGGTACTGCACATTCAGGTCAACGGTGCCCTTCTCGCGGATGGCCCAGTCCTGGAATCCACCGATGATGTTTCGGCTGATTTTGTGAACCTGCTCCTGCCGGATGACCGACCGGACACCGAAACCGGCCAGTTGGGCGCGGTCATAACGGACAGGAATAGCCGTCATAAAGGTGTTTTTAGGAAGGTAATCCATCAGCACCAGACCGCTTTTGGCCATGGCGGCCTTCTGGTCGTTGGTTGGCAGACTGTTGAATTGCAGAAAGCGGTAATAATAGCCGCTGAACACGTCCGCCGGAACAGCGGACGAAATAAAGGATTCGAGATTGGCTTCCGTCTGCACCGTCCCGCTCTGCAGGTAAAGGCGATTGTCCTGTTGGGCGAAGACCGTGCTGAATCCAAGCAGCACTGCGGCGAAGAGCCCTGTGTAGAATTTATTCATCTTGATGGTTTGTTTCGGTTTTGTTTGAAGGGTGTGAAGGGTTGATTTCCGTTGGATGTCGCTTTTGATGTGCTCCGGCTCAATCCGGCCGGGGCGAAAAACGAAAATAGGCATAAACGTTTTACGATTTCAAAAGTACCCTGAGCCCGGTTGCATTTAATTGAAAAGTGCAAAACTTTAGAAAACCGGTACAGGGCCGGGGTCGGAGGAATTTTTCCTGCCGGAACAGGCTGTCTTAGGGGGAAACCTAATTCCCTGATCATCAGAAATATAATCGTAAGCCCGTGGCACCGGTGCTCCGCCCGCTGCTCAGCAGGAGGAGGCCCTCCGGATGGAAACCCGCAGGCATCCCCCGGGGGGAGTCTTCTGCAGCCGTGAATCAGGGATGAACGGCCCCCACAAAATTGAAAATATTGTTGTCGAGGATCAGCTGGTCGAGGATGTCAGTAAACCCATCTCCATTCAGATCCGAATCAAGATACCCTGTCGCAAAGTTGAGGATATCGTTATTCAGAACGGCCTGATCAATGATGTCGGTGATTCCATCCTGCGGCAGGAGGTCGCCGCTGTACAGGGCAAAGACGCCGGGCAATACCTGCTTTACATTTCCGCCATAGGCCTGTGATGCGGCCGTTTTGAAATTGTAGCTGGTGTTGGCAGAAAAGAGGACAGGGGCGGCGCTCCAGGTTTCAAGAGCATTGCGATGGTTGACTGCGATGTAATAGCTGTTGCCGATGACGCTTCCCGGAAAACTGAAATTGCCCTGACCGCTGGTGGACAGTATGCCCTTGCTGCTGCTTACCGTGGCGTAAGGACTCAGGGCCTGGTGCAGACTAACCTGTATCGTATCGCAATCGGTGGCGCCGGCGCCCGGAACACCCGCATTCATCAGCGCGGGAACCATGTTGCTGCTCCCGTTGTGAAAGCCTTCGAGGAGCACGGTAAGACTGAGTCCTGCAGCCGACAGGGAGCTGATCTGAACATTGTCAATGTACAGGTTGTTCCCGTATCCGTTGATGTTCACAAAACGCAGCATCACGTTCGATCCGGTCCAGTTGTTGAGCAGCACGGTATCCTTCCTCCACTGCGCGGCCGAGGTGGGGACAAAACTGCTGGTGACCGTGCCGGCGGTGGCCAGCACCAAATCGCTTTTCTGATAGCCAGTGGGTTGCCAGCTGGCGCCGCAATCGGTGCTGATGTCCACTCTCAGGCCGTCGGTATAGGTGGCGCTGTAGCGGGCGTAGGATACATCAAAAGTCAGCAGGGCGGAAGAAGCGCCGGCCAGCGATACCATTCCTGTGCCCAGTGCATCTTCGGTGCCGGGACTGTTATAGCTGTAATTGTCCATGTACGCACTGGCCGTCGTGCCGCCTGCCGCACCGGTGATGTTGGTCCTTCGAATCCAGGTAGTGGATCCGCCGCCATTGTTGATGCTCCATCCCGAAGGAGCAAAGGTGCTGCCTTCGAAATTCTGGGAATAGGGAGTCGTCGCAGTCGCAAATACGTTGCTCAGCGTTTGCAGGGTATCGTTGTATAGATTAAAATCGCCCGGAAGGGAGGTCCAGGCCCTCAGGGTAAAGGCGCCGCCCGCCGAAAGATTGATCGTTCCGGAAAAGGTGAAGCTGGCGGTAGCCCCCGGGTTCAGCGGGCCGGCCATCACCTGGGTGGTGACGGCGCCGCCGTTCAGCGTATAATTGACCGGAATGTTGGTCAGGGTATTTTGTCCCGTATTCTCCACAACGACGGTAACGGGAACCGCGGCCAGGTTCTGGCAAGCGTATACGTTGCCGGGAGCAGGACTGGCCACCGACGCCAGCCTGGCATCTAACGGCAAGGGACAGGAGAAGGTGCCCGCCGACTTTTTTATGGCCAGCGCCCTGCGGCCTTTATTTCCCTGTGCCGTGTTGGCGCAGACACTGAACCAGTATTCCAGGCCCGGGTTGGTGCCGGTCAGCACAAAGGAATTGGTGGTGCTGGTGCCGACCACTTCCATGTATTTCAGGCCAAGTTTATAAATGGTATAACCCGCTGCGCCGCTCACCGCATTCCAGGTCAGGCGGAGGCTGTCGGGACAGGCCCAGGACACGGCCAATCCGCCGGGTACACCGATGATGGCAAGGGAGCTGTCGCTTACGTCGCTGAAAGCGCCGCGGCTCACCCGGAGTTTCACGGCTCCCGAAACATTGTTCGGGACGGTCCAGCTGTACTGCTGTACCGTTTGTGCCACGGAGGCGGCAATCGGGAGCCAGGTACTGCCATTGTCCACCGAATAGTCGAGTGCATAGGTGCCGAGGTTCCTTTGTCCGTCCCAGCGCAGCACTTCCACTTCGCCGGGCACGAATCCCTCCGCCCCGTTCGGGTAGGTCATGGTCACGGCGTCGCTGCGGAATTCCCAGACCAGGTAATAGCGCTGCCCTATTGACGGTAATGCGTAACCGTTAATTGAAACCGTATACGTTCCGGCAGCGGGGTTGTCGAGCGTGACCTGTTCTATGTTGTTGAGGCTGTCGACGCCCCGTACGGCGGGACTTGTGAGGGCCGCCACGGTGGGCGCCGGGTTCAGAATCCAGGGGTTCCAGACGGTCAGCGAAGGATCCCTCAGGGTCATGTTCAGGTTATTCACCAGGGCGGGCGCCGCTGCGGGAGATCCCCCTACGTCCGCCCAATACACCATCACGCGGATCTGCCGGGTGTTGGCCGGTACGGCAATCGTATGGGTTTTGGTATTGCCCTGGGTCACGCTGTCGCTGAGGTAACGGTTCTGCTCCAGGGTCTGCAAGGCGCGCAGGGCGTTCACACGTCCCCAGCCGTAGGTAAAATCGGGCCCTGCATTGCCAATGTCTTCAGCGGAATTCAGCAGACAGGCTTTGATGAGCGCCGCCGGAGGATTGGGCGCCGAGGTCAGTGATTTATAGGCCTGGTAAAGCTGTGCAAAGATGCCGGCTACACCGGGGGATGCGGCGGAGGTTCCTCCACCCACCTGGTAAGTATTGTTTTCGTTGGTGCTGAGCTGGTTCCTGCCGTTGGCGCAGATATCGGGTTTGATGCGACCGTCGGCCGAAGGGCCGCGGCTGCTGGTCGGGTCCAGCACTTCCAGTTCATCGAGGTTGCCGCAGGCCACCACGTTTTTTCCCTGCTTGTAGCCGCCGGTAATGTTACCCCATCCGGCGCCGGCGCCGTAATTGCAATTGCTGCTCTGGCTGTTTCCCGCCGAAAAGACGAAGGCCAGCTGAGGGTTGTTGTAGAGGAGGTTGTCGCCGAACTGGGTATCGCTGTTGTACTCGTTGCAACCCTGTGAATAGGACGTGGAGGTGATGACGATGCCATAGGAGTTGTAGTTGGCAACCGCATTCACAATTTGCGGATAGCCGCTGATGTTGTAGGTGTACAGGTAGGTGCCGGTGGCCATGCCCCTGATCGCCGGATTGAGGTTCCCCGCTCCCACGCAGATGCCCGAGGTCATGTCGCCATGCGATTGCCCGGTGCCGGTGGCGAAATTGGTCATGCGGCCGCTGAAATCGATGTGCGGACCCACGAAGCCATCATCGGCTATGGCTACCGTTACCCCGTTGCCGTCGAAGCGCCGGCCGGTTACAAAATCGCTGTTGATGCTGTTGGAACGGTGCAGGCTGCGGCCCTTGGTATCGTCCTTCACATCGGGAGCGGCCACGGTATTGATGTAATAGACCCAGTGTTCATCCGCCAAGGCCGTCAGTCCAAACGCGCTCACCCGCAGGGTAATGCTGTTATTTCCGGCCTGGTGGGAGATGATTCTGCCGTGCACGGCGGCGGCGGTCAGTACATCCTGAAGCGGAATGTTGGCCTGGTACTGCACCTGGAGATCCACGGTACCCGCCTCCTTGATGGCCCAGTCCTGGAAACCGCCGAGGATGTTGCGGTTGATTTTCTGCGTGCCTTCCTGTTTTATGACCGACACCACTCCGAATTTACGAAGCTGGCTACGGTTGAAGGACACCGGTATGGCGGTCATGAAACTGTTCTTCGGTACATAATCCATCAGCACCAGTCCGCTGCGGCGCATTTCCTCTCTTTGCTCCTTTCCCGGCAAGTCTCCGAACTGCAGGAAGCGGTAATAGTAGCCTCCGAACACCTCCCGGGGTACGGGCGCGTTGATAAAAGCTGTGACGTTGGCACCGGCTTCCACCGTTCCGCTTTGAAGATACAGGGGCCAGGCTTGCTGCGCACGGGAGGCCGAAAACAGCAGGAGGAAGGCCAGGAAGGGGAGCGTATAACGATGCTGCATCATATAGATGAATTTTGGGGAAGATAAGGGTAAACAGTCCGATTCCCGGAGGATATCCTCTGCTTAAACCGTGTTACGGGCATCTAAGTTACCCATTTTGAAAAGGCAAAGCAAGCGTTTATGCGGAACCGTTGTGGCTGTTCGGTCACGGTTTATGGACTGGAATTTTTATTATAGATGATAAACCATGAACTTTGGCGCGACCCTTCAGCGATGCTTAGCCTTGTCCCCACTCCTATTGGCAATTTGCAGGATATTACCCTGCGCGCCCTGGAGGTATTGAAAAATGCGGATCTCCTTCTGGCGGAAGATACCCGGACCAGCAAGGTGCTGTTACAGCATTATGGCATTGACAAGCGCCTCCTGGCGCATCATCAACACAATGAACACCAGGCCATTAAAGAGATCGTTCGGCTCCTGAAGGAAGGGCAGCACATTGCGTTGATGAGCGATGCGGGAACCCCGGGTATCAGTGATCCCGGATTTTTGCTGGTCAGGGAATGTATCCGCGAGGGGATTGAGGTACAATGCCTGCCGGGCGCCACCGCTTTTGTGCCGGCACTGGTCATGAGCGGGTTGCCCTGCGACCGTTTTGTATTTGAAGGATTTCTTCCCCAGAAAAAAGGGCGTCAAAGCCGGCTGCTGGCTTTAAAGGAAGAGGAGCGCAGCATGGTGTTTTATGAATCGCCCTTCCGTCTCCTGAAGCTGCTGGAGGAATGCATGCTTCATTTCGGGGAAGAACGGCAGGCTTCCGTTTCACGCGAACTGAGCAAGCTTTTCGAAGAAACGCGCCGCGGGACCTTGTCGGAGCTGAAAAGCTATTTTGAAGAGAAAGGTGTCAAGGGAGAGATCGTGGTGGTGGTGGCGGGGAAATAAGTTAAGGCCGAACCCGGTTTGAACCCGGACTCCAAGTCCTTGAGGGGCCTTGCGGCAAGCTGACCTAAGGATCCCTTCAACGGCACCTTTTCGGGAAACGACGTGTTTAATAGTATTTACGTAGATGCATCACGTTATATCTATGTAGCCGGATATACCTATACCGCCGCCGGGAATTCGGACGATGTCAAGTTAAATACGGGATGCCCGGAATCAGCAGCCTGGACGAAATCCGCGAAAAACCATCGTTGCGCGTTCTTCCCAACCCGGCGCTGGATGACTTTCAACTGCTGCTGAACGGAAAGGCGGTACAGGAGGGAGAACTTTCCATCTTTAACCTGGAAGGGAAGGAAGTTCTTTTTGAACGTATCGCTGGTTTCAAAGTCAACGTTCCACGGAAGACTTTACCATCCGGATTGTACCTGTTAAGATATACCTGCGGTCACCACTACTATACGGAGAAGCTGCTCCTTCGTTAAAGCGACGGTGCGCGCACCTTACTGGTTAATAATCTCAGCTGGTGTTTATGCCTTTGAAGGCCTTTTCCCTGAAGACACAGCACCCTGGCCGTTAGCCTTGTTCAAGGTACCGGACCACCCCTGATGGTCACAGCCGCCGCCGCTGCAAGGCGTGTTGGGCTCCGGGCTTTTGTGTCCCTCTCATTCCACCATCACGGCTTTGCCGCTGCGACCCTCCGAAGTTTCCAGCTGTATAAAATAACATCCGGCGGGAACATCGTTCAGTGAAAGTGTGATTTCTCCCGTCTGCCCTGCGCCGTCAACCCTTTGCGAAAGCACCTCCCGGCCCATTTCATCGCGTAGGATGATTTGATAGAGGCGGGATTCCGCCAGGTGTATGCTAACCGCACCGCGAGCCGGGTTCGGATAGATCTTCCAGGCCTCCGCGGCATTCATACCGGCTACTCCGGCCGGACTGCTGAACTTGTACAGGTCAGCGTTGGAATCCATCAGCCATCCCAGTGCGGGATTGCGCATTTCAATGGCTAAAACATCGTGATTTGTAATTCCGCTTTGTGCCGACCAGGTGTTTCCGCCATCCGTCGAATTGCTAACCACCCCTGAAATTCCTCCCAGCCATCCGTTGTTCACATCCGAAAAAGAAACATCGGCAAAATCCACAGGAACGGTGGTGGATTGCACATTCCAGGATTGACCGCTGTTGGAGGAATGCAGGATGGCACCCCCTTCTCCGCAGATCCAGGCATCGGTGCCCACCATCGAAATCGCCGTTAAATTGTCGCCGGTGCCGGAGTTAACGGACGACCAGGTACTCCCGCCGTCGCTGGTGAGGTACAACTCTCCGCCCCCACAGCCCAGAAGCCCGGTGCTGGCATCAAAAAACCGCATGCACAAGGCATCCTCATTGGTAACGGTCTGCGGCGTCCAGCTCAGCCCTCCATCGGTGGTTTTCTGCAACAATCCGTTTTTACCCATTACCCAACCCGTCATGGCGTTCAGGAAATACACGTTGAACGCTCTTTCATTGAACAGCGACACGCCGCCCCAGGTGTATCCGCCATCCGTGGTTTTCATAAACATGCCCGAATTCCCGCCCGAACCCCGTCCGGCCACAAATCCCTCCTGCGCGTTTATAAAATGTCCTTTCACCACCCGGTTCGAGGTGCTGTTCAGCGAATGATGCGCCCAGGTGGCTCCGCCATCGTTCGTCACCAAACACAGC
>JAEUTF010000135.1 GCA_016788185.1 Bacteroidia bacterium
CATGGTACTTTGTATTGCATAGTACCTTTGTTTGTTTGTATGTTTGCATCACCAAGTAGTAACCATCGCCAATGTTGATGATCACAGCAAAGGCGAGTAAAAAGAAACAACATGAGCAATCTCGAAAATACCCAGGCCCAAATGCGAAAAGGTGTATTGGAGTTTTGCATTCTCAGCATCATAGCCCAGGGGGAAGTGTACCCCTCCGATATCATTGCGAAGATGAAAGATGCAAAACTGATGGTGGTAGAAGGAACCCTCTACCCGCTTTTAACGCGTTTGAAAAACCAGGGGCTGCTCGCGTATACCTGGAAGGAAAGCACTTCAGGGCCGCCCCGCAAATATTATGTACTCACGCCGCTTGGCGAACAATTTACTTCAGAACTTCGCACCACCTGGCAGGAATTGGTGGATGCCGTTAACCAAACAACCTCTAATAAAACTGTATCATGAACAAGACCGTAACCGTGAACATTGGAGGCATGGTCTTCCATATAGAAGAACAGGCTTACGACCAGTTGAAAAAATACCTGGAAGCTATTCGCGGGTATTTTACCACCTCTGATGGTCGTGATGAAATCATCCAGGACATCGAATCACGCATCGCCGAGATGTTCAGCGAGCGCATCGGAAACCACCGCCAGGTTGTCACCTCCGACGATGTGGAACAAGTGATCAATGCCATGGGCCGTCCGGAGCAGGTGGCCGGCGCGGATGACGACAAAGACAAGGAAAGCAGCGGCGCCTGGTCGAGTTCCGAAACCAGGGGTTACCGCAAGTTGTACCGCGACCCGGACGACAAGGTGGTGGGCGGCGTATGCAGCGGCATCAGCCACTACGTGGGCATTGATCCGATCTGGCTGCGCCTCATTTTCGCCGGAGCCTTCTTTGTATGGGGATCGGGCTTCCTGCTCTATCTGCTCCTGCTGATTATCATCCCAAAAGCAAAAACCACTTCTGAAAAGCTGGAGATGAAAGGCCAGCCGGTAAACATCGACAACATCAAGAAAACGATTGAAGATGAGGTGGAGGACATTAAATCCAGAATCTCCGGTAAGGAAAGTGCACGAAAAAGCGGGCGCAGCGCGATCGCAAATTTTTTTGAAGCCATCGGAGCTATCATCGTAGCCGCAATCAAGTTCTTCGTTGGCTTTATCGGAGTGATTATCTCCATCGTACTGATTGCCGTGTTGTTTGCGCTCTTCGTCACCATGCTGGCCATGACCGGCGTCATCGGCGACACCAACATTCCCATCTTCCTCACCCAATCCTTCCTGGAGCCCTGGCAGGTGAGCATGGGAACCGTTGCACTCGGACTGGTAATCGGCATCCCGCTGATTGTGATCATTTACCGGATCGCCCGCTCCCTCTTCAAAATCAAAACCGAATCCCGGCTCTTCAACTATGCCTGCGGTATCCTGTGGGGCATCGGGGTGATTTTCGCGCTCTGGATCGGATTTGACATTGCCCGCGAATTCCGCGTGAAAGACCAGGACCGTGTTAACGTGCCCATTGCACAGCCCAGTTCCGACACCATACACCTGGCCATCCTCAATCCGTATGAAGAACGCGATGAACGCTACAACTCCGGAAACTGGACCATCATGTCCGACGGCTGGTCGATCAATTCCAGCCAGGACACCGTGCGGATCGAAGAAGTTGAACTGGACGTGCAGCGCGCCGACGGCGATCAGTTTGAACTGGTGAAAATCACCAGCGGACGCGGCCCGAACCGCAAGGAAGCAGATGATAATTCAAGAGGCGTATCCTATGAAATCGTACAGGACGACAGTGTGCTGCGTTTCGCACGCGATTACATCCTCCCTAAAAATTCCAAATTCCGGGGCCAGAAGGTACAGCTCATCCTCAAAGTTCCGGTCGGCAAGAGTGTTTTCCTGGGAGAAAATACGGAAGACATCATTTACGACATCAAGAACGTAACCAATACCTGGGACCGTGACATGGTGGGCCATACCTGGACCATGACCAATCGCGGACTCGAATGCATCGGGTGCAACCTTGAAAACAATACCATCATTCATGGAAATGAAGATGTACAGGTTCGAGTCAACGGCAAAGATGTGGACATCAAATCCGGCAACGACACGATCAACTGGGACAACAAAGATGTCCGGATCAAGATCGACGGCGATGGCGTGGTCATCGATGCCAAGGAGAAAAAGTAAAATACATTTCCTGTATGTTCAGAAAAGCCGGCTCCAGCAGCCGGCTTTTTTTATTTGAATCGCGCTCTGGTCGTTGAAAGGAGGCCGTATGTCCGGCAAAAAAGCGCGTTGATCCAAACAATACACATGAACATACTTTTATATAGTTGTTTCCGTTTATCAGGAGTGAAAAGCCCTAACATTTCATTAACATTTCGGCACTTAAAAGCAGCGAGGGAATGACGTATCCCTACAGCAGCGTTCCCCTACGCTTCAAGGTGCAATTACGACGCTCTGTAGAAAATCACTATGCAAAAGAAGAAAAGGCCTGCATCTTTGTATCGTTGAAAAAAACAAAGGACCTGTAACAAAAGCAAAGCACACCGCGTCACAGATCAAACGAAGATTGAAACCAATTTAAAAAAAACAATAAAATGAAAACTGCCTATTCTTTAATGCGCCGCTCATTCGCAGCCTTCGTGGTCTTAATGGGCATGATGATCAACTCCCCATCCGCCTCTGCACAAGGCAGCGCTGAAATCTCAGCCGATGTCCGCACGGAAGTGGAAAAACTAAACCAGGAAATCGAGAAGGCGGTACAGAAAAAGGATTTCGCCACCATCATCGATCTCTACTCCGACGATGCCACCATCATGAGCCCGGGCGGCAAGAAAATACAGGGACGCAAGGCCATCGCGGAATACTGGTACAGCATGACCGAAGCCAAAGCCATCAAATCCGAAATCGTTGAACTGGGCGGAAACTCCAAAATGCTTTACCAGGTTGGCAAATGGACCGTCACCAAAATGGAAAACGGCGTCGAGAAATCGGTGACCACCGATGTGGTGATTCTCTGGAAAAGAGGAAATGACTTCACCTATAAAATTCAGCTGAACAGCTCCAACAACCCGGTGGCCTCCAATGGCAAAACGGTTGAACCTTTCGAAGCGGCTCAGCCTTAAAATACAGTAGCGTTAGTTTGTCAGGTTAGGTTTGAAGGCCTTCCCCGTAAGGGAGGCCTTTTTTCTATTTAAGAAAAATCTCCTCCGGAACACCCCGGTTGATGCTGTAATTGGTAAAGCGTATGATGATCTTGCCCGTTTTGGGTTCCTTGCCCGCCGGCTTGACAGAAGCGCTGGAATTGATATCCGCCGTGACGGCTTTGGGTATTTTAAACTTCTTTACTTCCACGGTAAAGACGGCCTGGTCGGGCAAGGCGTATTCGCTGTGGCTCCCGTGCGAATAATCAATCACAATGGTACCATTGCTCCGGGTGGTCAGCTGTGATTTCAGGATGAGATCCCTGTTCGTGTCGATCCATAATTTAGCCAGCACCAGGTCGCTGGTATCGGCCCTGGGGATGACATTCACGAGAGTTGTCAGGCTCCCCTCCAGGGTTTCCGTACCGGAAATAAAAGCGATAAAATCATTTTCGTTGGCCGTCAGCCGGAAGAGCTGATCAAATCCCTGCCGGGGTAAAATGGCGATCCCTTTCGATTTTAACCTGAACTTATCCGGTTGCTTAAAATAGACCCTGGCTTTCTGCGGCAGGATTTTTAAAAATGAAATACGGGCATCGATGAGGGCATCGGCCTGGTAATCCTTCACTCTTGAAAAACGCTGGTTCACCTCTCGGAGTAGCTGAAGCGCTTCCGGCGCGCTCTGGGCGGAGGCCCCGGGGCTGAAGCAAAGACTGATGAGTAGAAGTAAGAAGGGCTTCATCAACTTAAGATGTCTTTTTTTCTGAAGAGGTAAACGGACAGGGAGAGAAAAAACACTACGTGCAGCAGGAGGATGCCGGCGGAACTCAGGATCTGATTCATCGGAAGGGGCCGGTCGAACATGCTTCGCCAGACGACCATGTGCGTGGTGAAGAGGAAGGGCTTTATCTTGTCAAAAACGGGGATGTCCATGGTGCCGATGATGGTGAAGAGAATGATGACCGCCATGGTGGAGATGATGGGACCGATGGAATTGTCGGCCAGGCAGGAGAGCAACAAGGAAAAAGTGGCCACCACCAGCAGGCTTAAAAATGCGATGCCCAGTGCCGCCATGAAACGCCAGAGCGTATCCTCCGACTGCAGGATGGTGATCTCCTCACTTTTCAGCACAATGAGATCACCGGGGCCAAAGAGCAGCAAGCCGAGTCCGAGCGACAGCAGCCCCAGCCAGAGCAGGAGCAGCAGGACATACAAGGCGCCGGCCAGGAACTTGGCCATGAGCAGGGTGCTTCGGCTCAGCGGACGCGTCGCCACCAGCCGGATGGTACCCATAGCCGCCTCCCCGGAGATCAGATCGCCGGTGACCAGGGCTACCAGGAGGGGGATCTGGATGATCAGGGTTTGAAGAATAATAAAACAAACCAGGTTCCCGTTCAGAATCCTGCCCTCGAGCGAAAACGCGGTCTGCACCGGGCCGGTGATGAAGCTGATGTAGTTCAGGCCGTCCAGGTACATGGCAAAATGTATCAGGCTGACAATTATCGTAATGGCCGCCAGACCAATGTAACTTCGGGGTTTGGCGGCTATTTTCAGCAATTCGGCCAGCGTTATGCTCCACATTTTCATAGCAGGAATTGAAGGAACAGCTAAAGCTATGGAATTGTTCAGGAAAAGGGTACAATTCACAGCCGCCCGTTAAAAAAGTAAATTTTACAGCCCCAGGCAAGTCCTAGGGTTTATACCTTTACCGCATGAAGAGGCTCCGCTTGCATCACATCCCTTCCTGGCTCAAGAACCGCTACACCCTCACGGTGATCGCCTTCGTGGTCTGGGTTTGCTTTTTCGACCGCAATGATTTGTTTTCGCAGTATTCATACCGGCAGGATCTGAAAAAGCTGGAGGCCGACAAGCAGTATTATATTTCCGAAATCGAGAAAAACAAAAAGGACATGGAAGAACTGATGTCCGATCCGGAGCACCTTGAAAAATACGCCCGTGAGCATTACCTCATGAAGAGAGACAACGAAGATATTTTTCTGATTGTGGAAGTACCCGCCGAAAAAGAGTGATGGCCTGAAAGCCCCCTGGAGGTGATCAATGCCCACCCGCCCCGCGCGTAGTTTTTAAGGCCTCCGCCCTTCCGATCCTGATCTTTTCCTTTTGCCCGGAGCCCGGCCGCTGAACAAGCGATGAAACATCCATTGAAAAGGGTGATGGCCTCAGCCTTTCGGAAAGCCCTTGCACCTGCTCCCGGACGCGGCCTTCCGCATCAGCCCCTTAAAATCTCTTTCACGGAAAGCCGGATGCCCGCCGCAATGGCATCGGTCGGAAGGTCGTTGGCATCCGCCCCGAAAGGATCTTCAATTTCTTCGGCAATCAGCTCGAGGCTGGCCAGCACATAAAAGATGATGGCCACGACGGGAATTGTATAATAGCCCAGTGAAAACACGAAGCCGAAAGGAAGGGTCATCACGTACAGAAACATGAACTTTTTCAGGAACACGGAGTAGGAATACGGAATCGGGGTATTGCGGATCCGCTCGCAGGCACCCGTGGCTTCGCTGAAATTACTCAGCTCCTGCTGAAGAAAGAGCAGGTGTTCGGGTTTCAGCTTCCCTGTCCTTTCGAGCGTGAGGGTATACTGCATGAGCTGACTCACGATTTTATTGGGGAGATGCACTGCACCGGGGTCGGCCAGGGAAAAACCTGCCGCCGGCTCCAGTTCTTCCTCGAGGTGCACCCTGCGCAAATGGTTTTTCAGGGCAAAGGCAAAATTGGGGATCATCACGCTGTAATAGGCGGCTTCCTCCGGAACCAGGGCACGGAGTTTCAAGGCCAGGTTGCGGCTCGAATTCACCAGGCCGCCCCACACCTTCCTTCCCTCCCACCAGCGCTCATAGGCGGTGTTGGTTCTGAAAACGAGCAGCAGTGAAATGACCATGCCCAGCGAGGTATGAATCAGGGACAGGTTCTTCACATGACTCGTATCGCTCAGTTTCCACAGCTCCGCCTCGAGCCAGGTAATGAACCAGGAATACACACAGAGGGCCAGGATCAGCGGCAACAGTTTCCGGAAAGTATCCGCCTTGTGGAATTTAAAAATGATGAGGAACCAGTCTTTAGGCTTGTAACGGATCATACAGCGAAAATAGAAAGATTGGAGCACAGCCGCGCCGAAAGCAGGAGGAAGAAGGTATGGCGGAACCTAAAGCAGCCTACACGCCGCACAGTTACGGGTCAACGGCGGCAAAATGTCGGCTGGTTATATCACGACCCTTGCACCACTTTTACCCCTCGCTTACCGGGCGTTCACCTTTATTCAGAAACAAGAACAAAAGTTTGACGGCGGAGCATTAAAAAATTACCGGCAGGCCGTTTCCTC
>JAEUTF010000152.1 GCA_016788185.1 Bacteroidia bacterium
GCCGTCCCCAACCACCCCAACTACAACTTAGGCCCGGTGGTGGGGAGTGTATGCGATAGTTTAAGTGTAGGATTACCGGAGCCGGTGCATGATTTCAGGTTTAGTATTTCACCCAACCCTGTCACTGATGGCAATGTGCAGATTGTTTATTTGCTCCCGGATAATAAGCCGGGAGAGTTTGAGGTGTACGATATTACCGGTAAACTGGTGTATAAAATGTACCTGCCTCCCTGGAGTACCTTGCAATATGTTCACTTACCGGAGCTGAGTAATGGAGTTTACACCTGCGTTATTAAAAGTGGGTTTGATAGAGTGGGGGAGAAATTGGTGGTGATGCGATGAGCATACACTTTCCATTCCAATGGAAATTCAAGAAGTACATTCAGGAGGCCGTATGTATATACAACAAACTCCCCGGTGGCAGCAGTCGTATCACCTTTGCCATTTCCTCACGGGGCAAGGCCGGGCATCCATGGCTCCTGCCGCAGCGGCCGTGTGTTTCAATAAAATCCTCGCTCACGTAATCGGCTCCGTGAATAATGATCTCACGCATTCGGGCACGGTCATTCACCCCTTTCTCCAGTCCCTCCAGCAAGAGCGCGGGTCCGTGTTTGGGTGAAATAAATTCCTCCCCGATCCTGAAAAATCCGCGGCTGCTCATGTGTGAGGCATTGGTGTTGGAAAAATTCAAAGCGTATTGGTCGCCCGAATTTTTGCCGTGCGCCACCCAGGTCTGCAGGTTCACTTCTTTCTTCTCCAGGTTGATGATGTAAAAACGTTGCTTGTCCGAGGCCTGCGATAAATCGGCAATGGCCAGCATCCTTGCTTCAGGGTTGTACCGGAGCATGCCCTGCCAGGCGGCCGTAAAGGCCTCCTTTTCCAGGCAACCCTCCAGCTGATCATATAGGATTTCGGCTTCCGTTTTGGCAGCGTGAACGGCCGGCTCTTTCGTTACAGGCCTTTCAGCAAGTCCTTCGTTGACCAGCATCGCTTGCGCGAAGAAGTACAGGTGTATAATCAGTACGACCATGTCCGGTTTTTTATCTTTTTTCTGATTGGATAATTTTAATTTCTGCAGGAATCCCGTTTGTGTTTTTTTCCTGCTGCCGCTTTGCGCAGGATGGTCACAGCCCATACTTTTCCCTTCCAGGCAGCCGAAGCCACTCAGCCCGTATCCAGGGAACACTTATTTTTGTGATCCTCCTCCAAAGATACAGCAGGCGGAGCGCCTTTTCTGTAACAAATGTTAGGGAGTCTTGCAAAACCCGTTAATGGGTAAGTGGCTGTAAAACAGCTGGATATACAAAACCGGAAATCACCATGGACGATCTTCGTACTTTTTTACAGGAAATAATTGCTGATGTGACCTTTAAAAAGGTTGGGTTTTCAGATTCCCTGGTGGAATCGGGACTGCTCGACTCCATCACCCTGGTGGAAGTAATCGTAGCCATTGAGGAGAAAACCGGAAAGGCCATGCCCCAGCATTTGTTGCAAAATGAGAACTTTGAAACGATCGATACCATTGTCGAAACGGTTTCAAAAATGGATGCCTGATGCGCCGCGTATTGGCCGATTGTCTTCTGCCCCTGTTGTGTGCCGTCCTGCTGCTGGCCTGCCTGCCGGGGTCATCGATTTTCCGGGCCTGGTGGGGAGAGGGTCCTCCCGCGAAGGGAGTCAAAGCTGATGACCTGCGTTACATGTATACCTTCGGGCACACTATTTTTCTGGAGAGGGAATTTTTAAGACAGCCCGCCGATTCACCCACCATTTATCTAATGGGATCATCGGAACTGACATCGGGAGGTCCATATGTTCCGTACCATTTCATCAGCGACCGCTTTCCGGTAAAGCTCATGGGGCTGGGGCACGAAGGCAACCAGTGTTTTTCCATGTATTGTCAGCTGCTCGCTCAGTCCGCCAGGCTGGAAAATGCGCCGGTGGTCATCATCCTTTCACCGGGATGGTTTGAATCAAAACCGGCAAGAGGCACCAGCTCGGCCGTTTTTCTGGAGTACAACTCCGCGCATTTTATGCGAAGACTTTTGCAGGCTTCCGTTCAGGACGAATTCAAAGCCTATGCCTATCGGGGGATGGCCCGGTTCTACCATGAACTGAACGCGCCCGAGGCGGCGTACCGCATCGCGTTCAACCGGCATCGTTCCTCTCTTTCACTGTATCATCGAATCTGGACTGCTCCTGTCTTAAAATTCAATACGTTCATCGACAGCATCCGGGAACGTCCCGCTGTATACGGGCAGAAAATACACCAGGAAGCCGGCGGATTCAAAGTCCCATCTCTCACATGTTCCATTCCATGGGACAGCCTTGCGAAGGTCACCGGTGACCGCACCCGCGCCGGAGCCACAAACAACCCCATGGGCATCGAGAACGGCTACTATACCCGTTATATCCACGGCAAAAAAGGGAAAATACAAGCCGTACCGGAACGCTACAATACCGAGCTGAGGGATTTCCGCATGTTGGTCAAACTGCTGAGGAGCAAAGGGGCAAGGGCCTCGTTCATTGTCTCCCCCCTCAACCCTTATTACTTCAACCGCCTGGACCAGCTGCAGCCTGCCGTTGATACCATACAGGCTGTGCTGAAACAACAGCAGTTCCCCGTTCTCAATCTTTTTACCTCCGATACCACGCGCTACGACAAAGCCCTGCTCAGCGATGTCATGCACCTGAGTGATTACGGATGGCTGCGTGTCAATCAATTCATCGTGGAAAACTACGGACTATGCCGGTAAAATCATCCCTCCTTCGTTTCGTACTGCGTACCGCCCTGCACCTGCTGGTGGCGCTGGCCCTGTACGGGCTCTATGCACCCCTGAATCCTCATCCCAATAATATCACCGGGTCCTCGATACAGTTCGTGTACCAGCAATTCTGATATGCTCCCGTTCAGCAGCAGCGATTTTTTTATCCTGATGGCGATTTTCATCGTCCTGCTGGCCTTTGCCAAAAGCTTTATACCGGACCGGCTGTACCCCGAATGCCTCTTTGTACTGAACGCTACCTTTCTGATCGTCTTCTACCCCGAGCCCCTGCTCTTTCTTTCGTTCATCCTTTACGGATACTTCAGCACCTGGCTCTTCGGAAAACGACTCAGGCTGCCGCTCAAAATTTACGGCATCCTGGCCCTCCTCCTGCCCCTGCTGCTGGTGAAATCCGATATCCGTTTCTCAAGCTATCCCTTCGAACTCAACAGCGTGCTCAGCTTCGCCGGCCTCTCCTATGCCAGTTTCCGCACCATGAGTTTTTTTATGGACAAGGCGCCGGGAACCCCCATGCCCGGCTTCATCAGCTATTTCAATTACCTCTCCTTCACGCCCACCCTGCTCATTGGCCCCATCGATCGCTTTCATCATTTCAAGGCCTCGCAGGACAAGGGCTTTTCTTCCATTCGTACGGAAACGTTTATCACCGGATGGAACGATCTGCTGAAGGGGATCGTCTTTAAATACATTTTTGCGGAGCTGGTGGACCGTTACTGGCTCAATGCCTTTCCTTCCGGCAGCCGCGAACTAACGCACATGGCCAATGCCATGTATGCCTATTATGCCTATCTCTTCTTCGACTTTGCCGGCTATTCCTCCATGGCCATCGGCCTGGGGCGTATGATGGGAATCACGGTGCCGGTGAACTTCACCAATCCTTTTCTCGCGGTCAAT
>JAEUTF010000170.1 GCA_016788185.1 Bacteroidia bacterium
CCACATTCGCATGTTCCAAATATAAATGATCCGCCCATTCCCTTTTCTTTTAAATTTGTTTTCGGATCAAATATACCCTGCGAAACAGATGAAGGCACTTCAGGAATGGCTGAGTGAATATGCGGAAAGTCATGTTCATCCCACCAACATCAATATCCACTGGTTATGTATTCCATTAATTTTCTGGAGCATTTCCGGTATGCTCTTCCTGGTGACCATTCCTGTTTTGGGTAACCTGGCCCTTCCGGTGCTGGTGGCATTGACCTTGTATTACCTCCGGCTTTCAAAAACGCTGTGGATCGGTATGCTGCTCTTCGGGGCACTCTGCCTGGGATTGAATTTTTTGGTTTTCAAAACATTTTACGAAAGCTCAGGATATGTCTTTCTCGGTGTATTTGTTCTGGCCTGGGTCGGACAATTTATCGGACATAAAATCGAAGGCCGTAAACCCTCTTTTTTAAAAGACCTCCAGTTTTTATTGATAGGACCTGCCTGGCTGATGGCGAAACTCTACCGAAAAGCCGGTATACCCCTCTGATACCCATGCAAACATCCGCCTCCTGGCTGTACCTGCTGCTCGAATGGCTGAGCTGGGTTCTTTTTTTCTTTGCCTGGGCCATACTTTCCAGAGTAGCCTTCAGACGGCTACGACGGATATATCCTGGCCAGCTGGTAAAAGAACGTCGTGCCTATTACCTGAGTATGGCGCTGGGCTTCCTGGTTTACCTGAAGATCCTGCTCTTTCTGGTGGATCCATTCATCAGCGCCCTCGTAGCGGCGGCCATTTTATCTCCTGACCATGGACCCTCCCTTTTCTGGATCATGGCGATCCTCTTCTACTTTCTGATTCCCTTCGTTTCGGCCTCCGTCTTTTTCAGAATCTACCGGGAGAAACAAGTTTAGATAAGCTTGTAATTTCGATATTCGAAAAGTCGCTTTCCAGTCTTTATCTCTATAAAATGCAGTAGACGGTCTTTGAACACCATGTTCTTTCTGGAAGTATCAAATTTAAAATCCCAGTTCATATCGTCCACTCGTTGGCGCATGACCGCCGGATGCGTTCCCTTGAAATATTCCAGCGAATCAATGCCGGAATAATCGAAGGGGGCATCCCTGACCATGGTTTTCACTTTTTCATCGGAGTGCCATAAACGGTGGAAACTTTTCTGTTTTTCCTGCTGATGTGCAGGACTTTTTACCCAGCCATAATGAAAAATTCTGGCGCCGGCTTTCTTCACATGCAAACGTCGACCCTCGAATTTAAAGCCCTGCGCATCTTTGTAGGAATGTATCCGCGAATCCTGCCTTACAATGCGGATTTCATGACGATACCAGCGCCGTGAATTACCGGTATACCGGTAACTGCCGTAAAAATGCACATAATCAAAGAGCAGACCTTCCACTTCCCTTTCTTCCAGATAGTTCTTCATGGCCTCCCGGATGGCGGGGTAATCGTCTTCATGAATCACTTCGTCCGCCTGCAGGTAAATGCACCAGTCGGCTTTTGGCGATACAGCCCGTAAAGCTTTGTCGGTTTCCACCGCCAGGACCCGTCCGCCTTCACGAAGCGAATCATCCCAAACGGAATCAATGATTCTGATTTTCGGATCTCCGATAGCATGTATCAAAGCGGAGGTGCTGTCTTCAGAATTACCCAGGCACACCACCAACTCATCCACAAGCGGCAGCAATGACCGGATGGACTCTATCACCGGGTAATCAAATTTTACAGCATTCCTGACGAAGGTAAATCCGGAAACAAACATCCTGAAAGTTTAAACGAGTTCGCCTTTTACAAATTTCTCCCATTCATCAAACTGGTGATTCTTCATCACTCTGGGAAACTTATTCTGCGATCCGATCTTTCCATTCTTTTCCATCCAGTTTAAAAACACCTTGAGCGGCAACACTTCCACGATGACATCTTTCAGAGCCGACATCCGTTCCACGCGGTAGTCGTCATTGAGGATCTTCAGTTTATCGTCCAGGCTGGTTCGCAGTGCGGCGGCATCCACAGGATCATCGGTGCCGATGAACCACTTGTGGGCAAAAAGACTACCGTGTTTGATACCGGAAACACTGAATTCGTTAATGCTGATGTTGAATTCATCAGACACCATTTCAATGGCCTTGTTCATGTTATCCACCGACAGGTGTTCACCGCACAGGCTCAGGTAGTGTTTGGTGCGGCCGGTGATGACAATTTCGGCCTTTTCCACGTTGGTGAATCGTATGACATCACCGATGAGGTAGCGCCAGGCTCCGGCGCAGGTCGTCAGGAGAAGCGCGTATTCCTCACCGGTCTCCACCTCATCAATCAGCAGGGTTTTGGGTTTACGCACCAGTTCTCCGTCGGCATTAAAGTTTTCTGAATTGAAGGGAACAAATTCAAAAAACAAGCCGTTGTTCAGCACCATGCGCATCGAACGGTTATCCTGCTCATCCTGGTAGGCGATAAACCCTTCCGAAGCCAGGTAGGTTTCGATGTAGGTGAGCGGATGCGATACAAGTTTTTCAAAACTCTTGCGATAAGGCTCAAAGGAAACTCCCCCGTGCACATAGATCGTGAGGTTCGGCCAGATATCGTGAATGCTGTTGAGTTTATACTGCTCAATGATCTTTTCGATGAGCAACTGGCACCAGGCGGGAACACCCACCAGAATGCCGATATCCCATTTTCCGGCATTCTCCACAATTTCATCCAGTTTGGTGTTCCAGTCCTTTTCCATGGCGATTTTCCGGCCCGGCTTGTAAAAATGCTGGAACCAGAAAGGAATTTTACTGGCCGTGATGCCACTCAGGTCGCCTTCAAAATAGGAACCTTGCTGATGCAGGTGGGTGCTGCCTCCCAGCATCAGGATGCCCTTGGTGAATAAATCATCCGGCAGACCCGAGTAGCCCCCCAGACTGATGATCTGACGAATGCTGGTCCGTTGGATGGCTTTCACCATGTCGCTGGTCACCGGAATGTGTTTGCTGGAACTTTCAGAGGTACCGCTGCTGAGGGCAAAATAGCGCACTTTGCCGGGCCAGGTAACGTCTTCTTCATTGTGCAGGCTTTTGTTCCACCAGCGCGCATAAATGCTGTTGTAATCGTGTACCGGTACTGTTGCCCTGAATTTATTGAGAAAATTGCGGCTGTTGACAATACCTGAAAAATTATAGGTCTGGCCGAACATGGTGAACTGCGCTTTACGCATCAGTTTTTTTAACTCCCGTCTCTGGTACTGAATGGGGGTCTTTTCAGTCAGCCTTAAACGGTGTCTTAATTCAAGTCCTCTCTTAATGATACTGGCCAGTATGGGCATACGCGATCTGGTTATGCTTTTTTTCAATGTACTACCATCAGAGTTCAAGTTCCAATCCGAGTTGCTGCCTGAAATCATCCAGTCCGGGATTCTTCTCGTTCATCTTCTTGTATTTCTCCTTGTTGGTATAGGCCTGCTCGGGGTCATTGGCTTTTTCCTCCAGCCGGGTGACCAGATTGAGTTTATAATTGCCGAGTTCTTTGCGCAGCCAGTCCAGCATGTCAGATTTTTCTTCCTGCAACAATTCCGACTGCGCCGGATTGTGAATCACCAGTTCCACCAGAAAATTTTCAAGCAGGGTAGGCGCGTTCATAGTCATGGTGGTATACAACTGCAGCTTTCCATCCTCTCTGACTTTTCCCGCATAGCGGTTCCACCGGTCCATGAACTTATCCAGGTCAAACGGTTCGGCCATGTCAGGCAGGGAAGGGGCTTTCACCGGTGCGGAGGAGGTATTGGCTTCGGCTTGTTTTCGCAGCGAGGAAAGAGAGGCTCCTTTCAATAATCCCGAACCGCCGCCCGGGGATTGTACCGGATTTTCCATGCCGGGAGCGTGACCGGCAGGAGCATGGGCTACAGGAGCCACCGGAGCAGCAACGGCGGCAGGTGGCTTCGGAGATTCCGCAGGTGCAGCTATGGCCGGACTTACGGCCTTTGCCGCCGGTGCGCCTTTCTGAGCCGGAGACGGGGAAGACGAAGGAGCGGCGGCAGCAGGAGCCTGGGCTTTGTCAAAATCCACCCTTGGCGTCAATTCATGAATACTTCCTCCGCTCACCGAACACAGCCGGATCAGGGCAAGTTCCACATGCAATCGCTGATTGCGTGCCGAGCGGTAGTCGATATCGCACTGACTGCAGATGGATAAATATTTCAACAGATGAAATTGTTGCAACTCCGAAGCCTGTACCTTGTATTTCTCGCGTGCACTTTTGCTGACTTCCAGCAAAGGCAGGGTCGACTCATCCTTGCTCACCAGCAGGTCGCGGAAATGAGAAGCCAGACCGTTAATGAAGTGATGCCCGTCAAAACCGTCGGCGAGGAGTTCATTAAAGGTCAGCAGCACGGCCGGTATGTTTCCGGTACGGATCTCATCGGTGACTTTGAAATAATACTCGTAATCGAGAATACTCAGATTGTTGATTACATCCTTGTAGCTGAGATGATTGCCCGCAAAACTGACAATCTGATCGAAAATGGATAACGCATCACGCAGTGCTCCATCGGCTTTCTGCGCAATCACGTGCAAGGCTTCGTCTTCCGCCTGTACACCCTCTTTTCCGGCAACAAAAGACAGGTGATGGGCGATGTCGTCGATCTGAATGCGGTTGAAATCAAATATCTGACAGCGTGAAAGAATGGTCGGTATGATCTTGTGCTTTTCAGTGGTGGCCAGAATGAAAATAGCATAGGAGGGAGGTTCTTCCAGAGTTTTCAGGAAGGCATTGAATGCATTGGCAGTGAGCATGTGCACCTCATCGATGATATAAATCTTGTACTCACCCGAATGCGGTGCGTAGCGCACCTGTTCCACCAGGTTTCGGATATCATCCACCGAATTGTTGGAAGCCGCATCCAACTCATAAATATTAAGCGACTGACCGCTGTTGAAACTGAGGCAGGACTCACAGTTATTGCAGGCTTCAATCTCCGGCGAGAGATTTTTACAATTCATGGTCTTGGCCAGAATACGGGCACAAGTGGTCTTTCCCACACCCCTCGGACCGCAAAATAAAAAGGCCTGTGCCAGATGTTTGGTACGTATGGCATTTTTTAAGGTGCTGGTGATGTGTGCCTGCCCCACCACGGTGTCGAACGTTGAGGGCCTGTATTTCCGTGCGGAGACAACGAAAGGATTCATAAGGTACAAATGTAAGGATTTACCCTGTTGGTTTCGATTTTAAATAGTGTTCCAATAAGCTCATTTTCAAGGTATTTATTTATACCTGCTATCCCCCCCTTCCGCAAGAAAAAAAATAGATACTTTTCGGGCTGTATTCTATGAAACAAGAGGGCCAAAGAACGGAGTCGCTGCTTTTTGCAATGGTCCTGCTGCTGCACCTGCTGCCGGTGTTGCTGTTGACCCCCTTCGTGACGCTGGATGGGCCGGCCCATTTATACAACACCCGGATGCTCCATACGTTTTGGTTCGGTGAACCGGGGGTGATCGCATCCTTTTTCGAGTTCAATAATTTCCCGGAGCCCAACTGGACCGGACATGTGTTACTGGCACTTTTTCAATGCCTGGCAGCTCCGCTCCTGGCCGAAAAACTGATGATCATCCTCATTCTGTTGCTAACGGCGTGGTCTTACCGTATGTTGATCTTTCAGATCCGGCCTGAGGCCGGCTGGCTCAGCTGGCTGATTTTTCCCTTTCTCTACAATTTCCCCCTGCTGCTTGGATTTTTCAATTTCGCACTGGCCATGGCCCTTCTTCCCGCCTGGATCGCCTGGTGGATGAAGCACCACCGGGAAGTAAAATCGCTGCGTACAACTACCGGCATCGCCCTTTTCTTTCTCCTCCTTTATTTCTCGCACCTCGTGGTTTTTCTGCTTGCCGGCATGACGGCGGGTCTGGTTTCCCTGCTCAATCGTGAGAAAAACAGTGAACTGTCCCTGCAAAAAGAACTGGGCTTTCTGTTGCTGGTCAGCCTGCCGGGCCTGGTGATGTCCTTTCTGTTTGTATTCGTTTTCGGCACCGACGGGTATCGCGGTGAGATTACCCGGCTGCCCTTAAAACAATTGTTCGATGATCTCCTCAATGCCCGGATGTTTATTGTGTACGATTACAACACCGAAAAAAGGCTGAGCCTCGCGTTCACCGTCATTCTGCTCCTGCTGACCGTGCTGGGGATGAGACAAGGGATGAAGAACAAGTTCCGGAATTTTCTTATCATGAACATGGTCATCTCCCTGGCGCTGGTCTTCCTGCTTCCCGACAGCCTCGCCTCCGGTGGCATTCTCTCGGTTCGCCTGGTTCAGTGGTTTTTCCTGAGTTGGTGCCTTGCCCTTTGTTGCCTGGCTCTGCCTCAAAAAGTGATGATCGCCGCAGGATTGCTTTCTGCTTTGTTCAGTTTGAGCTTGATGAAGGTACACTGGCGGGTGCAGAAGGAGCTGAACCTTTCGGCACGGCAATACCTGAGCAGTACAGAAAAAATCTCCGATAACACGGTACTGCTACCATTGAATTATTCCGGCAACTGGATGCACTCCAACCTGGTTTGTTACCTCGGTGCTGTGAAAAACATCGTGGTACTCGACAATTACGAAGCCACTCAACACCATTTCCCCCTGGTATGGAAAGCAGGGATGGATCCGGAAATCCACATGGGGAATCACGTGTCCAGCAACAAGCCATGTGTGAACATCCGACGGTCGGAAACGATGACCGGAATAAAGGTAGATTATGTCAGTGTATGGCAAAAACCATCCCCTGCCACCGATTCCTGTACGCAGGATGTTCTGGATCAACTCCAAAGGTTACAGTACAGAAAACTCCTGCTGAAAGAAGGGCCACTGGAGCTTTTCTCCGGGAAATAAAGATTCCTCTGCTTGCTGAAATCTTATTCTTCACCCAGCCATTGCTTGAAATCAGCGGCGCGTTCCCGGCTCACATACACCTCTTCACCGGCCAAGGGGCGTAAATTGATTTTTAACTTTCCATTGAAGTGATGATGAATCCCATCCAGTGATTTCGGGCTCACGATGAACTGACGGTTGGCCCTGAAAAACTCCAGGGGATCCAATAACTCCTCCAGCTCATCCAGCGAATGATCCACCATGTAGCGCTGGTCGGTGTAGGTTTTAATAAAGCTCACCTTGTCCTCTGTATAAAAAAATGCGATTTCACTGATGTCAATGGGAATGAGTCTTTGTCCCTGCTTGACCAGAAAACGCTGTTTGTAGGCGGGAACCTGCTTTTCGCGCAAGGCCATCACAATGGAATCCAGGTCGATCTTCTGTGGGGCGAGCGGTGCCTCTCCCTGCAGCATCTTGAACTTTTCAAAACTACGTTTGAGTTCATCCGGGTCGATGGGCTTAAGCAGATAATCAATACTGTTCACTTTAAAGGCCCGGATGGCGAATTCATCATAGGCCGTTGTGAAAATGATGGTACTCTTGAGCTCCACCTGATTGAAAATTTCAAAACTCTGACCGTCGGCCAGCTCAATGTCCATCAGAATCAGATCGGGATGCGGATGCTGATTGAGCCAGTTCACAGAGGATTCAATGCTGTCGGTAATGGCTTCAATGGTGAAATCCGGCTCCTGTTCTTCGACCATTTTGCGGATGCGTTTCGCCGCCAGGTTCTCATCTTCAATAATAAGCACTCTCATGTATATCAGTTTTTAATGATTGGCAATGTAATCGTAAATGCTGCCGGTCCGTCCTCAATCCGGATCGGAGGGCGGTTCAGCAATTTGTACTTGGCTTTGATATTGGCCAGGCCCATGCCGTTAGACGCCACGTTGATAGTCTTTTTCTGTACATTGTTGATGACACAAATGGTATCCTCCGTGCAGGACCTTATTTCAATGTGCAAGGGACGGGTGCTTGAAACCACGTTGTGCTTGACCGCATTCTCCACCAGGATCTGCAAGGTCAGCGGAGGTATCCATGAACAGAGGTGTGATTCCGGCAGGCTGATGTCCATGTGCAGGCCCTCTCCGAAACGCGTTTTCAGCAAAAAGAGATAGGCTTCCAGAAACTCCAGTTCATCCTTGATGGTGGTAAGTTCCTTTTCATTGCTCTGCAGCAGGTATCGATATACTTTCGACAGCTGATTGACAAACCGCACGGCCGTCTCGGGATTCTCCTCAATGAGGGAGGAGAGTGTGTTCAGGGAGTTGAAGAGAAAGTGAGGACTCACCTGGTTCTTCAGGGACTCAAACTGACTCTGCAGATTGGCCTTCTTCAACTCCTCGGCTTCCATGACGCTGTATCGCCAGCGGGCAAAATAGAAGATGGCTTCGTATATTCCGGAAATCAGAAAAACGAAGAATTCCACAATGATCAGGTTGTATACAAAGTCCTGCCATACCAGCACACGGCCCCAATACCCGCTGACCTGATACAACCAGGAAACAAAGAGCGAAAACATGCCCGAAACCAGGAAGGAAGTCAGCAGTTGCGCGGCAATACGGTGGCTGTTCGACTCAATAGAGGTATAGCGCCTCCGGTAATATAAAACGATGCCACGGTTCAGGTACCAGAGCAGGGAGGAGGTCACCATTTTACTCATGAAACAAAACATGAAACTTCTGCCGCCGAGAATCCACTCATCGGAATAAAAGAAAAAGGTAACCAGAAATGCGACCGTTGGAATACCGAACAGCATCAGCCAGCCGTCGCTCAAACGGTGAAGGGGTAAATCCCTTGCTTCCTTCGTTTTCATAGAAGCATTAAAGGTATTTACTTTATAGCTGAACATGATTCCCTGCGATCAAAAGATAGGTTTACGTATGCAAAGTAACCATTTTCACCTTGTACTTCCTTTCCGCTTCCGACGAAGCGTCGAAAAAGCATACCGAGGCCCTCAAAGTGGTATTTTTTTGATTATCCATCACTTATAGGCGGCCGAAGGGGAAAGCGGGAAAGGATACACCTGCACCCGTGAAGGCTTTATTCAGCTATTTTTGCAGGGATCAAAAATCCTTATGAACAAACTTCAGAATTATGCATGCGGTCAGTGGACGGCCGGTGAAGGAGAAGGGCAGGTTTTATACAATGCCATTACCGGAGAGGCCATTGCCTCCGCTTCGAGCAAAGGCCTGGACTTCGGAAGCATGCTGGAATACGCCCGTGCCAAAGGTGGTTCTTCACTTCGTAAAATGACTTTTCATGAACGGGGAAGAATGCTGAAGGCGCTGGCCCTGCACCTGGGTACAAAGAAAGATGAGTTTTACAAAATCAGCTGGGCCACCGGCGCCACGCGCATCGACAGCTGGATTGACATTGAAGGTGGAATCGGAAATCTGTTTGCCTACAGCAGTCTGCGTCGTCAGTTCCCCAATGAAACCTTTTGTCTGGAAGGCGATGTGGCCCGTTTAAGCAAAGGCAACACTTTCATCGGCCATCACCTTTGCGTTCCGCGTGAAGGGGTGGCTATCCACATCAATGCTTTTAATTTCCCGGTGTGGGGGATGCTGGAGAAGATTGCGGTCAACCTCATGGCAGGCGTGCCCGCCGTAGTGAAACCGGCCACGCTGACTTCCTTTCTGACAGAAGCCGTGGTCAGAGAAATTGTAGCATCGGGTATTCTTCCCGAAGGGAGCCTGCAATTGGTTTGCGGATCTGCCCAGGGAATCCTCGACCATGTTATCAGTCAGGATGTGGTGACCTTTACCGGTTCCGCCGGCACCGGCAAAATGCTAAAGGCCCATCCACGCATCATCGAAGAATCCGTGCCTTTCAACATGGAGGCCGATTCACTCAATTGCATGGTTTTGGGTACGGATGTGAAACCGGACATGCCTGAATTTGATATTTTCATTAAAGAGGTGCAGAAAGAAATCACGGTGAAGGCAGGCCAGAAGTGCACCGCCGTACGCCGTATCATGGTTCCGGAAAACCTGGTGGAAGAGGTGCAGATTGCGCTGGGAAAAAGGCTCATGAGCACCACCATCGGCGACCCCAATATAGACGGTGTGCGCATGGGCGCACTGGCCTCTAAAGGACAGGTACAGGAAGTGCGTGAAAAAGTAGCCTTGCTGGCACGGAATCAGGAAATCATCTTCGGCTCAACCGATACGGTGGAAGTGCTCGGGGCCGATGCTGCCCGCGGGGCGTTTTTATCTCCCATCCTCATGCTCAACCGAAATCCCTTCAAATACACCGACTGTCACGACATTGAAGCATTTGGACCGGTTTCTACCCTGATGCCTTACAAAAATACCGAAGAAGCGGTCGCTCTCGCAAAAATGGGCAAGGGCTCCCTCGTTTCCACGATCTGTACCGCCGACGACCGTCTCGCCCGCGAATACGTTTTGGGCGCTGCAAGCATGCACGGACGTATCCTGGTACTCAACCGGGACTGTGCGAAAGAGAGCACCGGACATGGCTCCCCCATGCCCATGCTGACCCATGGTGGCCCTGGCAGAGCCGGAGGGGGCGAGGAAATGGGTGGCATGCGCGGTGTGTTCCATTACCTGCAGCGGGTTGCCATACAGGGGTCTCCCAGCACCATCACCAACATCAGCGGTGTATACCAGTACGGTGGGAAACAAACCGAAGACGTTAAACATCCTTTTAAAAAACACTTTGAAGAATTAAAGATCGGTGAAACGCTGGTTACCCATAAACATACGGTCAGTGAAGCGGACATCGTGAACTTCGCGAATATCAGCGGTGATAATTTCTATGCCCACATGGATGCCACCTCCCTCGAGGGAACCATTTTCACCCAGCGGGTGGCACACGGATACTTCGTACTCAGCAAAGCGGCCGGACTTTTCGTAGACCCTAAAAAGGGGCCGGTGATGCTTAACTATGGCCTCGAAGAATGCAGGTTTACCAAGCCCGTCTATCCCGGCATGACCATCGGCGTCAGACTCACGGTCAAGGAAAAAGCCGATACCGAAAAGCGGAACCCGGAAGACATCGCCAAGGGCATCGTAAAATGGCTGGTAGATGTATACGATGAAAGCGGCGAGACCGTCGCCATCGCCACGATCCTCACCATGGTCAGGAAGCTTGACCAAAACTGATCATACTATCTCTAAAAACAATACATCCGAATCCGGTACAATCATAAAAATGACAAACGGTAACGTATCCTCTTCAGTAACCGGCGGTATCGCCACCATCACATTTTCCCATCCACAATCCAATTCCTTGCCGGGAACCTTGCTGCGCGAACTCGCCGCTGCCATTACAGAGGCCGGTAAGCATCCGGAAGCTCGTGTCATTGTTCTGCAAAGCGAAGGCGAAAA
>JAEUTF010000239.1 GCA_016788185.1 Bacteroidia bacterium
CCTCCTTTAATATCCCGGAGGCCGGCCTGCTCCTGCTCCTGGGGATTGATCAGTTGCTCGACATGGGTCGGAGTGCCACCAACGTTATCGGAAATGCAGTAGCCACCGCCGTAGTGAGTAAGTGGGAAGGGGAGCTGAAAACCGGTGCAACTCCCTGATTTTTTAACCGACCTGGTTTGCATTTTGTGCCCTGAGGACGAAAAAAACTGGCTCAGACAGGGGAATATCGTTCAGCACATTTTTTTCAAAGGGCAAAGCGTGCTACTTGCGCTTCAGAATATAGTTGTACTCACTGATGATTTCTTTTCCTTCCTGGTCCAGCTTTTTCAAAGCACTGTCGCCGGCAACCAGGAAGTATAATTTTCCGGATTCTTTGACCGGTGAAAGTTCCAGGATGGTGGATACGGAATCGGCTCCCGTGATCCGGCTAAAGGTACCGCTGCGCAGGAAAACGGAGTCAGGATCGGTTCGCCCCATATACGTCTCGGTCAGGAAGTAGCTGAGACTATCCTCGTTGATTTTAAGGTGGGTGCGAATACCGGCACAGTCGGCGCAAGGCAAAATGCCTTCAAAGGTAAATTCCAGACTCGTGGGAGTAAGACTTTCAAAAAAGTCGCTTTCGAGCGTATCGACCGTGACGGTGGCTTGTTGGGAATTACGCTCACAGGAAGTCAATAAAAGCAAAGAGCAGATCCAGGCAGATAACAGGTATTTTATCATTTCTTGCTGATGGCTTGTACAGGCAAGATACGAAGATACACGATGCCGCGCAAGCCCCGGTTCTATTCAGTATAGAAAACCCGGAGGGTGCCTCCGCTGATGCTCTTGCTCATACCAAGCGGATTGCGGGCCGTACAATTAAAACTGGCTTCAAATAGATTGGTGCTGGCATTGTTGGAGCTGACGACCAATGTGCCGGGGTTGTCATCCGTTGATTGCCAGGCCATACCCAGTTGATCGGTAAAGAGCAGCGAATTCACACCTGCCTTCATTTCATAGGTGCCGGGCTGCATGCTGTCCAGTTCAAGCGTCATGCTAAGTCCGGTTTGAGAAATTCCGTTTACCGTCATCACCATGGCCTGGTCGGCAAAAAGGCTGGCGCTGGCACATTTCAGTCCGCCGTCGGTGGTCCATTTCAAAGAACCGTTTGGCAGGGAACAGGCATCACTCCCCGAACCGTTTAAAGGATTTCCATCTTCATCGCCGCATGAAAGAAACAGAAAAGCAATAGCAAGCATAAGTACAAGGGAATGGTGTTTAGCCGGGCGCATACATGTTTACCGTGTTTTATTTAGGGCCAAACACGTTTTTAAGCGCGTCTTTGGCCTTCTTTTCCGCTTCTTTTTTCAAACGCTCTTTTTCCTGCCGGGCCCTGTCTTCTGCTTCTTTTTTCAGCCGGTCGGCTTCTGCTTTGGCTTTGGATTCGGCTTCCGCCTTCAGCCGGTCGGCTTCCGCCCGGGCTTTATCTTCCAGTTCCTTTTTCTTTTTATCGAGTTCCTCTTTCGCCTTGTCGGTGAGGGCTTCTACAGCCTTTCCGGATGTTTCTTTGAGGTCAGTGCCTACCGTAGGATTGCTCACGGTACCGCCAAGTTTGAGATTCATTTTTACGTTTTCAGCCATGCTGAAATTGGCGCCTTTGGTGTTGGCTTTTGAAATCAATCCGCTGATGGCTCCGGTGGCGGCCCCGGGAAGCTTTGAAGTAGGGATGTTCATGGCCAGTGAGTAATCGATGCTCTGGTCAAAACCGGTACTTCCGGCCACGGTGGTGGGGATACCCGCAAGGCTGACATCAAAAGGTTTTACCACCACGCGTCCTTTTTCAAAACTGAAACTGAGGTTGACATTGCTGACATTCAATTCCCTG
>JAEUTF010000273.1 GCA_016788185.1 Bacteroidia bacterium
CCACATAGTTGTATTCCGATTTTAGGCTGAATTTCTGAATCTCTACCTGATAATCCTGTCCGTCGGACGGAATGGAGTAGGGTTGCAGGATGTCGAAGGTGGCCGAAAGTTGATTTTCATTCATCAGAACCGCTACATTTCCCATTTCTGCAGAATCCATATCCTTTCCTTTCATGGCACCCGCACTTTCAGCCATGGAGGGTGCAGCTTCCATACGTTTACTCATGACGGCATATTCGGCCAAAGGACGCGGCTGATAAAAATTCAAATACCATGGATGAAGTTTTGGCCGCTCGCTGCCGAGCGCCGGATTTCCGGTACTCAGGCTGATACGAACCTGGTTCCAGTCTTCGCCGCAACTCTGGTTTACCTTGGCTTTATACACCAGTTCTACCGGGCTGTTTACATCTTTTACTTTCAAGTCATAAAAAGCATACCAGGTGACGTTGGTGTGAATGACGTAATTGAATTCAAACGTCGACATGGTTCTTGAGCGGGCATCCACCTTCACAATAATATTTCCGGTTGGCTGTTGCTGCTTTTGACGAAGGACATTGAGCTGTTGCTGTATTCTCTGAATCTGTTCATTCAGTTTTTTCTCCTTCAACTGAGCCTCCAGCTGATCCTCTTTCAGCTCGCTCATCTTTTTCATGAAATAATCCGCCATCGGCTCCAATTCATCGGAAAGCACACCGCTGTTGGCACCACCAATGGCTTTATTGGCTTGTAAAAGGCTTTGCGTTTCAGTCAAAACAAACATCCTGTTTTTTATCTGCTGCAGCCGGATGGTCAATGAATCCAGTTCTGACTCCAGATTCATTACCTCTTTCGGTTTCTTTTTTTCTGCCAGATAATTCTGCTGGAAAGATACCGACAGGATGGTGGCATCGCCGGTCCCTTTCAGGTTGATACTCTGGGGATTGATATAGGGCGACAAGGCATCAAAAACCACCTCCTGAATGCCGGGATTCAGCGTCGCTTTGGCGGTTCTGGCTACCATGGCCCCGTTCTGGTAAATTTTCACCTCTTTAATTTCGGAGTTGCCAACCCAAACAGGGTCCTGGGCTTTAACGAAACATGGCAGCAACAAAGTTGCCAGCATGAACTGCATGAAGATCTTCATATGGATTTCAAATTTAATATTTTAACGGAACGGATCGTATAAACGGAGAAAATCCATATCCCGGTCTGCCCCGTTAATCATTTCTTCATCCTGCAAATCACAATTGCAGGGTCATGAGGGCTTCTGATGCGGGATTAGCTGCTATTTTTACACCATGTATTTAAAGCGGCTGACGCTCTTCAATTTTAAAAATTATTCGGAGGCGGAATTCAACTTCAGCCCGGGCGCCAATGCACTCACGGGCCCGAACGGAAGCGGTAAAACCAACGTACTTGACGCCATCCATTATCTCTGCCTCTGTAAAAGTTACTTCAACGCCAGCGATTCACATGCTGTCCGGCACGATGCTTCCTACTTTTCCATAGGGGGCAATTTCGAACTGAATGGAAAAAATGAGGACATCCTGGTGCTCGTGAAAAGCGGTCAAAAAAAAAGTGTAAAAAGAAATCAGAAGGAATACAGCCGCCTGGGCGACCATGTCGGATTGTTGCCGGTGGTGATGGAAGCCCCGGTTGACCAGGAACTTATTACAGGTGGGAGCGAAGAACGAAGAAAGCTGATCGATAGCATCATTTGTCAATACAATCATGCTTACCTCGATGACCTGGTGTCGTACAACCGCCTGCTTCAGCAGAGAAATGCCCTCCTGAAACAGGCCGCCAGAGGAGGCTACAGCGATCCCGCCCTCTGGCAGGTATGGGATGAACAATTGTCCGCC
>JAEUTF010000279.1 GCA_016788185.1 Bacteroidia bacterium
GCGGCGCTCCTGTTGACCGGCTCTCTTCTGTAATCAACCTCTTTCAAGATTCAACATGCCTGCCTCTATCCTGCTCATCGACACCCTGCACGATTCCTTTACCACCCTCCTGGAGGACGCAGGATGCAAGGTAATCCCGGCATACGACTGGTCAAGAGAAAAAGTACTCGCCGGGATCAACCAATACCAGGGCCTCGCCATCCGCAGCAGGTTTAAAATCGATGCGGCATTTATCAGCCACTGCTCCACACTGAAATGCATCGCAAGGGCTGGTGCCGGCATGGAAAACATCGATCTGCAATCGGCCGCCGCTGCCGGCATCACCTGCGTGAACGCACCCGAGGGCAACCGCAGCGCCGTCGGAGAACACGCCCTCGGCATGTTGCTCATGCTGAACAATCATCTCCTGCGTGCCGACCGCGAAGTGCGTGAAGGATTATGGCGCAGGGAAGAGAACCGGGGAACAGAACTGGAAGGAAAAACAATCGGGATGGTGGGCTTCGGCCAGATGGGCTCCGCCTTTGCACAAAGGTTGCAGGGTTTTGGAGCACGCCTGTTGGCACTGGACCCCTATGTTAAAATTGATTCACAAAAATTCCCCTATGTGGAACAATGCGACGAGGCCCTGTTTTTCGGGGAGTGTGATGTAGTAAGTCTTCATGTTCCGCTGACCCATGAAACCAAGTACATGGTAAATGATGCCTGGCTCAATCGTTTCAGCAAAACCATCACCCTGGTGAATACCGCACGCGGAAAAAACATAGATACAGCCGCCCTGGTACGCGCCCTCGGTTCCGGTAAAGTCCGGGGTGCTGCATTGGATGTGCTCGAGTACGAAACGCTGAGTTTTGAAGACATCGCTGCCGGCGAGTTACCGGCGCCCTTTCAATACCTCCGGACATCGGAACGCGTGGTTTTGTCACCACACATCGGCGGGTGGACACATGAATCAAATGAAAAAATCGCAAGAGTCCTCGCGCAAAAGATGCTGGCGGTTTTGAAGCCCTGATTGTTTTCTGACGCGTACAGTCTTTATTTAACTGATATATGGAAAGAATCAACATCAGTACCGGCTCTTCCTGGGAACCCATTGTGGGTTATTCCAGAGCTGTACGCATCGGCCATACCATTGAAGTCAGCGGTACGACTTCCGCCGACGCGGACGGGATAAAATTTCCCGGCGACCTCTATAGTCAGGCGAGATACTGCATTGAAAAAATACTGAAAGCGCTGGCATCCTGTGGTGCCGGCAAGGAGCATGTCATCAGAACGAGGATGTACGTTACCGATATTTCCAAATGGGAAGTGGTCGCGAAGGCCCATGCTGAGTTTTTCAGTGAAATACGGCCGGCCACGACCATGGTGGAAGTCAGCCGGCTCATCGACCCTGCCCTGCTGGTGGAAATTGAAGCCAGCGCGGTGGTGGGTTAAGCGGGCTGCCTCTTGCCCGGAATCTACTGCGGTTCGAGCACCAGCCGACCGCTTCGGTTGGATTCAATTTCCGCACGGTTCATCTTCTGCTTGCGCATTTTCCCTGTATTATACATGATCGCCTGATCATAATAATACCTGCTCATCACATTTCCCGATTGCCCGGTGGGTAAAATACTCTTTGAATTTTCAACATCTGCCAGATCGAGGACAATGCGCATGGCCGGCCCGTACTTCACCCTGTAAACACCTTCACCACTCAGGTCAAAACCCATCTGGTTGATGACTTCGGGTCCGCCGGGAACCGGATAAGGCCCGACATTAAAAACAATGTTAAAAGGCTTTTTCATACCGATCGGGTGCTTGTGTTCAAGAATATGCACACGGCCCCACTCCCATGAATCGGTATTGCTTCCCAACTGAGCGTTAAGTTCAGTGATGGTTTTGTCATAGGCACGCTCAAAAATCATGTTACGCGATTCCACCACATCGCGGCTGTTGATGTTGTTCCACCATACCGAAGAATCATTCTGTATAAAAGGCAGGATGGTGTTTTTCATCACATGGGTGGATAAGAATACTTTAAAATTTTCTGTGCCCAATTCATCCTCCATGGCCATCTGCAGAATATGATACAGGAGCTTATAATAAATGGTGGGTGCCTGGTCGCGCAGCCGGTGGTCTCCGTCCCACAACAACAACAATTTGCTGGCACTCATGTGCGCCGGGCTTTTCTGTTTGACCTCCGAACGGATCGCGCTCAAAATGGCACCTGCCACCTGCGGCGTTACCGGCGACCGAACATCCAGGTTGATGCGATGCATGTCTTCCAGGGTAAACACATTCTTTTCGTTGAAAAGTTGCATGATTCGGATGGCGCGGTCCTCCGGGACATAATAGCCGGGGTAAAAGCCCATCGCTCCGGAAGAATCGGGCTGATTGTTGGCACTGTAGATGAATCCCTGCGACGGATTTACGGAATGCGGATTATCGGCAAAGTCATAATACCCGGGCGGATCCAAATTGTATTTAGATCCATCAATCAGCAAAACCGGGTTGACTCCGGGGGCTCTCTTCATCAGCCTTCCGGCTGCCCACCAAGCGATGTTCCCCTCCTTGTCGCCATACATGACGTTAAGCCCGGGAGAAATGAGCTTTGACACCCCTTCCCTGAAATCCTCCATGGACGATGCATGGTTGAGCTGATAGGTGACCTGCAGGAGATTGTTGTAAAAATGCAAATGTGTCCACCACATGGCCACGGGGTTCTCTGTCACCTGCGCCCATTCCGGCATCACTTTCTGAACAAGCGGTCCGTGGCGGCTTTCCATGACAGTTATACTCACCTCCTCGCCGCCTTTCACACTGATCGTTTTGCGGGTCCGTTTCAGGGGCTTCCATTTTCCATCGGTCCAGTACATGGTGGAGTCACCGGGCTTGAGGCGGATGCTGTAAAAATCAAGGTCATCGTTTTCAAGCATGGTGAGACCCCATGCACGCTCCCGGGTATGCCCGATGGCCGCGAAGGGAAGTCCTGCCAGAAAATTACCGTAAAAACTATATCCCGGATACTCCATGTGCGCTTCGTACCAGGTGGCCGGCTGCCCAAATCCGATGTGCGTATCGTTGCCAAGCATAACCTTACCGGATTGTGATTTAAAAGGTGCAAGCACCCAACCGTTGCTTCCGGTAAGCGGAGGTACCGGGATTTTCTCCAGCACGGTATTCACGGTGTTGAATACCGTTTTCCCGGCAGGCAACGGAGCCGTCAGCGTGTCCGGAATCTCCGAGCTATCGGGGCTGACCGGAATACTGGCCGTTCCGGGCACATAGGCGGTAACGATATCACGGGCATATACAGCACCCAGTTTCCGCTGAATGTAACTCATCAGTGGATCCGTCCGGAAGGCCATGGCAAAATTGAAGGCCATGTACTCTGTGGAGAGGTAGAGATCCTTGATGGTGAACTCCTTTTTATCAATACCCAGCAAAACAAATTCAACCGGTGTACTTCCATCCTTGATAAAACGGTTCAGACCTGCCAGGTAGGCCCTCGCCGACTTCTGGTACGGCAGGGAGTCGCCCTTCATGTACTGATTTGAAGAAAGTAACGCATGTTCCTCCAGCCCGAGGGTTTTAAAAAAAGCATCTACGCGGATGAAGTCAGGGCCCAGTACTTCGGAGAGCCGTCCCGAAGCCACTCGCCGTGTCATTTCCATCTGAAAGAGCCGGTCCTGGGCATGTACATACCCCAATGCGAAATACGCATCCTGCTCGTTCTCGGCATAAATATGCGGCACACCATAAAAGTCATAAATCACCTCCACCTGCTTGTTCAGGCCCGGCAACTTCAAACTACCGTTATAATGCGGCTTCTGGGATGCCAGATAGATCAGAATTACGACAATTCCGGAAAGTAACAGGGTTACCGTGATATAAAGCGCCTTACGTAAGATCTTCATGGATCATACAAATGTACAAACACAAGCCAAGATAAAGGAAGGAATCCCGAGCGAATAATTACATTTTAACCATACCGTATTTGCTCACCGTTAAACATCCTATGAAGAATGTGAAAAAAAATGCCGGGCATCAACCCGGCATGTCCAATGTGCGATTGATCAGCGGCTGATCACCAGTTTTTCCACCTTGAATCCTGCCTCTGTTTGCAGTTCCGCCACATACACACCGGCGGGGAGCGCTTCCATATTGAACTGCTCAAACAAACCGGCCGCATGCTTATAAAGGTATTTACGTACCATCACTTTTCCGGTGATGTCGTTTACCGTAAGGGTGAGGTCGCCTCGGTAATCACCAGCCATGCTGAAATTAAAATTTCCAGCAGAGGGATTCGGGTAAAAATGCACCGCATCGTTGAATGATTGTTCAGTGAGTGCCTGTGGCGTTGTGATGGTAAAGTTGGCATTGGAGATATCATAGAACACGTTGCCTGCTCCGCGCACCATGACCCTGGCTGTATTGGTATTGATGGAAGGAACCGTGACGGTTGCCAAACCGTTATTCGGCACCGCTGTGGCCAGGGTCACCGGATAGGTAAATCCACCGTCGGTGGAGAGGAAGATATCGACATTCTGCGTACTGATCGGCGCCACATCCGTGCCGACCACATCCCAGGTCACATTTTCCTGAGTGCCGCCGATCCAGGTCACTGCTGTATTGGGAGCCGTAACCAGGAACGGAGCACCGGTATTCACCACATCGAGCGTAACCAGCACCTCCTCATAGGTCACCCCTCCGCCATTCAGTTTCCCGTCTCTTACCGTCAGACGAAATTGCATCGAACGGGCATACGTAGGAAGTTTCTCTCCAAGCGAATTGGCATTGGCTACCACCGCGGCCAGTTTTGGGAAATAACGTATAGGCGAAACGTTAGGTAGAAAGGAACGGAAAAGGGGGGCATTTCCTGTCGGATTGCTCGGCGCACCGGAAGGACCCAGATCGTACTCCTCCCAGCAGTAGGTGACCGGATCACCATCGGGATCGCTGGCCTGCCCTTCAAGCAGAAATGGAGTCTGATACGGGATCGTATG
>JAEUTF010000066.1 GCA_016788185.1 Bacteroidia bacterium
ATGATACAGCAGCGGCTTGTCTTTTACCAGTTTCCATTCCATCGCAAACATCGACACGACCAGGGGCGTGTAGGTATTGGCGGAGGGCTGGCTGAATATTTTCGCGAAATCACCTTCCTGAACCAGGCGGTTTTCATAAATGTAATCGTCGTCGTCCCAGTTGGTCCACTTTAAACGGGAAACACCCGAAAACACAAGGGCCGTGATGAAGAGGACCAGCAGGAGGTACAGGACCGGGAATTTACCGGAAACTGCATCCAATGCGGAGCTCGCCGTGGTCCCTGCTTTTTTTGCGTGGGGCGCCTTTTTCATGCTGCTATGCTATATTTCCTTAAACGGATCGTCCGTGATTCAGCTGCAAAATAAAACATTTGGAAACAGGTGTGACAATATCTGAAACAGTCCATCCGGTGCAGCCCTGGCGGGCGAGGTTCTTCACCGGCACCGGAACGGCAAGGTAAAAAAAATCAGCCCCCGTAAACCGGAGGCTGAAAAAAACTAAGCAATATAAACAAACAATTGACTGATAAATTAAATTTAAGATCCGGGAATCGTCCTGGCCATGACGTAATGTTAATGGACGGAACTACTCGGGTTACAAACAACAATAATCAACCGGTGAATGTATGTTTCATTCATTCCAATACGAACAGATACACTCATTCAATCCAGGTACACCGTAAGTCTTTCCCAAACACAGGTAAAGGCTCTGTCAGGATTTTATCCTTCACTAATTTTCATGTAAACCTAGGGAATGAATACAATGAAATCCATCCCCAAATAGGGGGATGGATTTTCGTGAATGACGAATTTATCCCCCTGGCGGGGGATATGCTGTATCAGGGCAGCAATTTATTCTGCAGCGCCACGGCCACCGCCTCCGTCATACTGGCCACATGCAGTTTTTCGTAGATGTTCTTCATGTGGGTTCGTACCGTTTCATAGGAAATTCCGCATTTCTCGGCAATCAGTTTGTAACTCAACCCGCTTACCAGCCAGGCCAGAATTTCTTTTTCCCGCGCCGTCAGTTTAAAGTCAACGGTGCTGGCCTTGTTCCCGGCATCTCCGTAATTCTGCAAAAGGAAAAGGACCTTTCGTGCCACCGAAGGACTCATGGGTGATCCTCCCTGCGATACATCCAGGATCGCGTCGATGATCTTGCTGGGCGGGGTGCTTTTCAACAGATACCCGTTCGCACCGGCGCAGATGGCATGAAAAATCTTATCGTGATCTTCGAATACGGTTTGGATCAGCACCTTAACTTCCGGAAATTTCAATCGTATCTCGCGGGTGGCTTCGATGCCATTCACTCCCGGCATTTCGATATCCATCAGGACCACGTCGGGCTGACATTTTCTGATTTTCTGTTCAAGGTCCCTGCAATCCGGAAAGATGCCATTCAGTTTAAGCTCCTCCATTCCTTCGAGTAAAACCGAAAATGAATCGCAAAACTTTTTGTTATCATCAAATAAGGCTATTCTCAACATGACCTTAAAAATTATTCTACAATAATAGAATAATACACAGTAAAGGGTATCCCTAATTATGGGGATTGTTTCTAACCCTGCCCGTCTATTGGTCCCCGGGCAAGGAAGCAAAGCGGTAGCCCAATTTTGAAAAATGGTCAAGCACGGCCGGCAGAACAGGCAGCAGCCTGGGAGCCGCTTTTATACTGTCGTGAAACACCACGATAGATCCTTCCCGGGAATACCGCAGCACATTGCTCAGCACCTGGTCGGGGGAAAGCTCCGCATCAAAGTCATTGCTGATGACATCCCACATATAAATCCTGAACTGCTTTTTGAGGGCATACAGCACGGGAGGCGTTAGTTTCCCGTAAGGCGGTCTGAACAAACTACTCTCTATATAATGCGTCGCCCGGCCTGTATCGCGCAAATAATCGGTCGAAGATACTTTCCAGCTGTTCAGATGACTGAAGGTATGGTTGCCGACGCGATGTCCCTCTGCCCGGATCTGCTGGTAGAGCCCGGGGTATTTCCTGACGTTGTCACCAATGCAGAAAAAGGTGGCTTTTGCCTGGTGGTGTTTCAGGATCCTGAGCACTTCGGGACTAACCTCCGGCACCGGCCCGTCGTCAAAAGTCAGGTACAGCACCTTTTCCTTTCCCGGGATGCGCCATTTCACACCCGGATACATCCATCGCAGCAGGTAAGGGGGGTGCACCATCGTTTCACGAAAGTATGGGTAAAGCACATCTCCGGCAAATATCCATGTTCAGCGGCGGCCAGAAAAAAATAAGGACGATGTCTGTCACATCGCCCTTATCTCCCTCCCGTTCTCAGGGATTATTTCGAATAGCGTTCTTCCAGTTTCTTAAACCTTGGTTCGAGCTGCTTTACAATGTCATCCTGACCGGCCGTTTTGGCCATGCGGATGAGTTCGCTGAAGATGGCCATGCCCTGGTTCAGTTCCCGGTCAACAAATTTCAGGTACTGGGTGCCCTTCAGGGAGAAGTAATAGTTCAACTCGTCCTCGTAAATATCGGCCATCCGCAGAGTGATGGCACGTCCCATGTCCATGGCGTGCTTGCGCCGGCCCTCCGGAAGTTCAATGGAACTGCTGTTGAGCATCCCATCCGCACCCTGAACGGGCACCTGAATGCCCTTGGCGGCGGTGAAGTATTGCTCAATGGGGCGCAGCATCATGATGTTGTAGGGCACCGTTTTATCCGGAATTTCCTCGTTCATCTTATCCAGCACCTTGACCACCGAATCCAGCTTTCCTTCCTGCAGGAGACCGTCGGCCAGCCTGGAGAAATTGTTGCGGAAGTTCATGGTCATGTTCAGGTTGTTCTGGTCGAGGTACACGTCTTCGCGCTTCATGTTGCCCCACATGAATTTACCCATCATGTTTTCATACATATGGGTCACCCCTACCCTGCCGGTCTGGCCGGAAGCATCGGGACTGGTGCGGATCGGAACAAAGCGGTACGCCAGTCCTTCGAGCTGGAAGTACGGCTCCAGGTTGAGGTAGCTTTCGCTGCCCACGGTAACGGCGAAGTAGATGGGTCGTGTCCAGTCGTTGTGTGCAATCAGGTCGAGGATCATGAGGTCAGCCTTCATCAGGTAGCTGCGGTCGAGGTCCCAGAAGATGGTATCCACGATCTTGCCGGCATCTTCCGGTTTCACCACACCGTTCTTCAGAACGGCCTGCTTGTCCACTTTGATAAAGAGTTTCTTCGTTGGCAGATAATTGAGTTCCGTGCCGCCCTGCGTACGCACTTTGGCTTCCGGTTTTTCGCTGGCGATGAACTCCATCACTTCCTTCACATCGGTATACCCCGGGATCTGCCGGTCGTAAAACGGAACATAATCGCGGGTACCCTGCACGTATTTTTCATGGGTAAGGCTGAACGGTACGGCATCACTCTGGTAGGCCTTGCGTTTCATCTGGTCGATGTACCAGTCGGTATTCAGAAGGCTGAGGTTGACGACACGGGTATCCGTCCGCACGCCTTCCACATCCTGTGCATACCACAGCGGGAAGGTATCGTTGTCGCCGTTGGTGAAGATGACGGCGTTGGGGGCGGTGCTTTGCAGGTAGTTCCAGGCAATGTCGCGCGAGGTCAGACGATGGGAGCGGTCGTGATCGTCCCAGCCTTCCTTCGCCATGATACCGGGTACGGCCACCAGGCAAACTACCGAAACGAGACTACCGGCTGCGGCCATGGGCACTTTTTTCTGCCTGAGCTTTTCAGCCATCGCGCTTACGCCGAGGCCGATCCAGATGGCAAACGTGTAAAAAGACGCCGCATAGGCATAATCACGCTCGCGGGGCTGGTAGGGGTATTGGTTCAGGTAGAGCACAATGGCCATGCCCGTAAAGAAGAAGAGCAGCATGACGGTCCAGGCGTCGTGGCTGTCGCGGCGGTAATGCCACACCATGCCGATGATGCCCAGGATGAGCGGGAGAAAATAAAAGCAGTTCCGGGCCTTGTTGTCAAGCATGCCTTTCGACAGTTTATCCTGAGGACCCAGGCGCATCTCATCGACAAACTGAATGCCGCTGATCCAGTTACCCTTGGTGATTCCTCCATGACCCTGCAGGTCGTTTTGCCGCCCTGCGAAATTCCACATGAAATAGCGCCAGTACATGTGCACGACCTGGTAATTCCAGAAAAACTTCAGATTCTGTGAGAACGTGGGGGTCGCATCCCCTTTCACGCCGGCCCACTCCTTGTAGGCTGAAATATGATTTTCCTGCGCACTGTACATCCTGGGGAAAATGGTGCAGGCGGCAGGATCGTACACAGGCGTGATCTTGCGTGTGGTTTCGATGTACTTGTCCTCCCCTTTGGTGTATTGCATGGAGCCCTCTTCCAGATCGGTCTGGCGGGCATTGTAATACTGTCCGTAAAACAAAGGACGGTCGCCGTACTGTTCGCGGTTGATGTATCCCAGCAGGTTAAAGGCGTGCTCGGGATCGTTTTCATCCATGGGCGGATTGGCGGATGAACGAATAACGATCATGGTATACGAAGAATAGCCCAGCAGGATGAATACCACGCAAAGCAGGGAAAGATTCCAGAGCGGCATGTTGTGGCTGCGGGTATAACGGAGCCCGTATACGATTCCGGCGATCACCAGCAGGAAGAAGAAAAGGAAACCCGACCAGAAGGGCATGCCCAAACCGTTGACGAACATCAGTTCAAACCGGGAAGCCAGTTTGACCAGCCCGGAGATGATGCCGTACTGTACCAATCCCAGGATGGCCACACCCGCTATGGCGGTTTTGATCACCCCGCCGGTGCTGGGCTTGTACTTTCGGAAATAATAAATGAAGGCCAGCGCCGGGATGGTCAGCAGGTTCAGCAAGTGGATGCCCACCGACAAGCCCATGAGGTAGGCGATGAGAATGATCCAGCGGTTGGCGTGCTTCTCTTCGGCCACCGATTCCCATTTAAACATGGCCCAGAACACGATGGCTGTGAAAAAGGAAGAAGTGGCATACACCTCGCCTTCCACCGCCGAAAACCAGAAAGAATCACTGAAGGTATAGGCCAGGGCACCGACAAAGCCGGCTCCCATGATGGTGATGATGTTCCCCGTTTCATATTCGCCTTTTGGCGCAATGATTTTGCGGGCCAGAATGGTGATGGTCCAGAATAGGAACAAAATGGTACCAGCGCTCATCAGGGCGCTCAGGATATTGATCATCACCGAAACTCCCGTCACATCCGAGCCGGCAAAGAGGCTCATGATGCGGCCCATCATCAGGAAGAGCGGCGCTCCCGGCGGGTGACCTACCTGGAGTTTGTACGAGGAAGCGATGAATTCACCGCAGTCCCAGAAACTTCCAGTAGGTTCAATGGTACTGGTGTACACAAAGGTGGAAATGGCGAAGATGATCCATCCACATAAATTATTGATAAGCCGATAGTTCTGCATAGTCTGATAGACAATCCGGCGAAGTTAGAAAATTAACAGATTGGGGGAAGGAGCCGCCTCCATTTTAACCATTTTTTAAGCGCTGCCTCGGGCGGGCGGATCAGGGTGAGTTTTTTCGTAATGTATCATCGCCTGACCGGGTCAAAGGGTCCAGGTAGTACGTCCCGGTGGCCTTTCCGGGGCATTCACCCTGTCTAATGTAGATTTAATCATTTCATTGTATTTCCTTTACCCCCAAAGCCCTATCTTTACGCACTATGTTAAAATGGGGTAAATACGCCCTTTTGGTAAGTTTGCTGTTCATGGTTTTTCAAAGCCGGGCACAAACCGACCCGGCTCCTTTCGACCTGAGTCTGGGCAATTATTCTTTTACCTCCTGGTTGAGTACCAGTCCGGCCGGCACCTACCCCGCCAACATGTATCTGCACACCTGCAGCCAGGATTCCAACCCGGCATTGGGTGATCCCACCACCGGAAATTACAGCGGCGCCTACAACGTAGGGACGGGCAACCGCTTTGCAGGTTTGGGCGCCACCGGACTGAGTGTATTCAACAAATCCAAAACCCCGGCAACCATCGGGGCCGCCGTGCTGGGCCTCAACACCACCGGCCGGACCAATATTTCGGTCAGCTGGGTGACCCAGGCGGTTGCCGCAGGCAATGCCTACAACCTCCGCCTGCAATACCGCGTCAGCACGGTTTCACCCTGGCTGGATGTACCCGGACCGGTGGAATATGTGTACGTTTCCGCCCCTTCAGCAGCGCAAACCATTTCCGTCAATCTCTCCACGGCCACAGCTAACGCGGTGGATAACCGCCCGAACATGCAGCTTCGCTGGAAGTATTATTATGTAAGCGGGTTTACCGCCAGCAGCAATACGCTCACTCTTGACGAAATCAATGTTTCGAGCCTGGCCAACGCCGGCAACAGCATCGCCACCGGCATCATCGGTGGCTCTCCGTTCTGCGTGTCCCCTTCCACCGGAAGTACGGTCAATGTTCCCTTCACCTATGCGCCGGCGGCGGGATTCGGTGCCGGCAGCTGCACCTTCACCGCGGAGCTGAGTAACTCCGCCGGACAGTTTACCACCCCTACCACCATCGGCACCCTCGTTTCCAATGCCAGCGGTACACAAAGCATCAGCGCCGTCCTTCCTCCCGGACTGGGCACCGGAACCGCCTACCGGATCCGGGTCACCAGCGATGTGCCGGCCATCACCGGCAACGACAACGGCGCCGACCTGACCATCCGGCTCTCTCCTTTCGACGTTACCTCGGCGACCACCAATTGCCTCAACAATGCCTCCACGGTTTCGTGGGCGCTGCCGGCCGGCTGCTACGATGAAATCATGGTGGTGGCCCGCGATCTTGCCCCGGTGACGGGAACTCCTTCCGGTAACGGGAGCGCCTATACGCCCAATACAGTGTACGGCTCCGGCACCTCCTTTGGCGGAGGCTATGTGGTATACAGGGGAGCAGGCACCAATGTGAACATCACTAACCTGGCCAACAGCACGGTGTATTATTACAAGATCTGGGTGCGTTACGGCAGCGAGTGGAGCAGCGGCGAGGAAATCTTCTGTACGCCCGGTGCCGGTACCCTGCTCAAGCGGGGCGACTTCGCCATCGTCGGCATCAATGCCAATAACGGCAGCTGCGGCTTCAATTCAGGCGCCGATGAAATCAGCTTTGTGTGCTTCCGCGATATTTCCACCGGCACCACCCTCGACCTCACCGACAACGGCTGGCAGCGTGTTCAGCTGAACCGCTGGGGAAATTCAGAGGGTACGGTGCGCATGACACGCACCGGCGCGACCATTCCGGCCGGCACCATCATCACCATCCGCTTCGACGGAGCGGGTAACGGGAACGCAGTAACGCCGGATGCCGCCTGGTCCTTCATCAACATCAACCTCTGGGGTACCTTCAACCTGAACAACGGTGGTGATCAGATTTTTTTCATGCAGGGCGGAAACTGGGTATCGGGAGCCAACAATGCGCACGACGCCATTTATACGGGCACCGTTCTCTTCGGCTTCAACACCAAAAGCGCCTGGTGGTCACCTCCCACCTTCCCCCAGTTCAATTCGGCCACCCCCACCCAGGAGTCTTATCCCTATCCCAACCTCGACTGCTACAGCATCAGTCCATCGGTCGGTTCCGACTGGATCAAGTTCACCGGAACGCTGCCCGGATCCTTAAACCCCAAGACACAGCGCAACTGGGTCGACAGCATAAACGATGCCGCCAAATGGGTGCGTCATGCCACCTGCGCCGCCTACAACACCGCCAGTCCCAACTGGCTGACGCAAACGCCGCTGACGATCATCGCCGGAGGTTACATGGCCGGCAAATGGGTGGGCGCCAAGAGCACCAATTGGTTTACCTGCGATAACTGGGAAGATTTTGTAGTGCCCGACAGCAATACCAATGTCTGGATTCCTCCCAGCGGCGTCACCTTTATCTGCAGGCTTCAACTCGATTCCAGTCATTATTGCCGCGACCTGACCATCGATGGGTATGAAGTGAATGGCGCCGATACCAATACGAGAATACTGCGGATTTACGGCAACCTGAACATCAACGGAGGAGAACTGGATTTCAGCGACAACAACCCGAACACCAGAGACGGACTCATCTACCTGAAAGGAAACTGGACCAATTTCAATGAAACCGCTTTCCGGGAAGGCAACAGCAAGGTTTTCTTCGAGGGCAGCGCGTTGCAGAGTATCAACACCCCGATCCGCGAGTTGTTTTACCAGGCTGACGTCAACAATGCGGCCGGGATCAACACCGGAACCAGCATGCAGGTGCAAAACCTGCTCACGCTGACGAACGGGCTTATCACGACAGGCAGTAACGAAGTATATATCACTACCGGAAACACGGGAGCCATCAGCGGCTATGGCCTCACCCGTTATATCAGCGGCAACCTTCGCCGGCAGGTAGCCAACAGCGGTGTTTATGATTTCCCGGTGGGCTACAGTTCCGCCTACGAACTGGCCACGCTGAGCATTGCCAGTCAGGCCGGCATTTCCAATATCCTCGTGGATTTTGACGCGCCCTCACCCGGGGCCCTTCCCAATCCCGCCCTTTGTTTCATCAACAGCAGTCCCGTCAACGGCATGCTCGATGCCGGCAGCTGGTCGATCTCCCCCAATGCCACACCGCTGGCGGTGAATCTCTCGCTCACGCTGAAAGAGCGGGGCCATACCAACTCGGTGGCGCCCGCCACCCGCTATGGCATCATCCGGCGCGACGACGCCCTCAGCGACTGGCTGGGAGCGCCGCTCGGCACACATGCCAATTTTACCCAGTCCGAAGTAGGGGGTACAGCCACCGCCGTTAGAAGCGGCATCAACACCACGAATTTCTGGGGTGATTTTGCCATCGGCTTCGGCAGTGCGCCCCTGCCGGTTGAATGGCTTTCTTTTATTGCGCGTCCGGAAGCAGGCAAGGTATACCTCCACTGGAAAACAGCCAGCGAAAGCGAGAATGATTATTTCCGGGTGGAACGCAGCCACAACGGCCTTCATTTCGAAGCCATCGGGCAGGTGGCCGGGAACGGCACAACCAGTCTGCCAAGCAACTACGCCTTTACGGATTACAGCCCGTATGAGGGCACCAGCTATTACCGCATCCGGCAGGTTGATTACAACGGCCGGACAGACTTCAGTACGGTGGTTCCGGTGCGATTTGGCGAAAGCCTCAGCGGCCTTCAAATTTCTCCCAACCCGGTACGTGAGCAGGCCTGGCTGCTGCTGCAGTCACCGGAAAACACGACTTCGTCCATAGAACTTTTTGATCCGGCCGGAAAACTGGTGTATACCCGTGTCGTTGAATTGCAGGAAGGGAGCAATGGCATTGCCCTTGACATGAGCCGCTTTGAATCCGGCATGTACATCCTGAAACAAGGCCGGCACGTATTGCGCATCCTGAAAAATTAGGATCATGGCGAACGACGGGATCTTCCTTGCATAAGGCAAAGCAAGGCACCCTTAAAAACATCCGTAGGCTAACGTCAAAGCCGACACAAAATTTGTTGGTCCGCAACGACTAACGCCATGCCCTCTATTGTGTCAGATCAAACAACTGGAGGTTGTTGAGCAGGATCGGCGTTTTACTCCATGTTTCCAGCGAATTCCTTGTTTTCACTTCAAGAAAACAGGAACCGTTGAAAAATCCTCCGGGTACCGACAGGCTGCAGTCACCGTTTCTTTTTAAGACGGCGGATCCGCTGTAAAGTACAGCAAAGGGGCTCAGCGGTTCGTGCAGACGAAACAGAAGAGTGTCGCAGGCCGTGGAATCACCGCTGATGCCTTCCTGGTACAAGGTAGGTATCATTACTCCGTTGCCGTTATAGAGCCCTTCAACAAAGAGGCGGATGTTCAAGGTAAAATCAGGCACGTTGAAATCGTTCGCCGAGAGTACATTTGCGCAGGCCGTACTCACGCTGATTTTGCCGGTACCTGCCAGGGGAGGTACTTTAGCCCTGATCTGGCTGGCGCTCAACACGCGGAATCCAGAAGGAACAGCATTGAATTTAACCGAAGAGGCCCCGATAAAATTAGTGCCGTTTATGGTAATACTGTCACCAGGCAACCCACTGGCCGGTGTAAAGGAAGATACGGTCAGCGTATGGCGTGAGATGGTGAGGTTAACCCCGTTATCGTCGCCCACATCCGCAAAATTGGAGCTGACAATACGGATCCTGTAGCCGGTTCCTGCAGCCTGTGCGGAAGGTATCACGCCATTGATCATGCCACTGCCGGCCGTACTGCTTAGGGTACCGATGCTGACCGGACTGCTGAATGAACCGCTTGCATTGCTGAGCTGAAGGGTAAATACATTTCCGCTGTTCAGTGTCAACCCCACCGTTCGGTAATTCACCACGATAGCTGAACCGGCGCAATAACCGGTGATGCCTCCGGCTATTTCCGCCACGATACTGTCGGGGGTATACCTCCACAAATCCGACTTATACGTAAACAATTCGTCCGTGCCGTTCGGCGCCTGTGAAACCTCCATTCCTCCACACACATACCCGTAGCCGTTCATTCCTGCTCCTACACAACCTTCTCTGCCTGCCGGCACGGGAAGACTGGCCTTCTGGGTCCAGGTGTTGGCCACCGGATCAAATTCGTAAAGCTCTTTCTTAAAGGACGCTGTATCCAGGTAACCGTATTGTATATACCCACAGGCATAATAGCCCTTGCTCCCAATGGAAAATGCCGCGCCTGCATTGCGCGTATTTACATTCAGATCGGCCTTAAAGGTCCAGCTATCGTTTGCAGGATTGTACTCGTAACAACGCGCAGGCTCTGTTCCCAGGGTGATGCCTCCCACCACGTATCCCCTGCCATTAATGGCGAAGGAACCAAGTTGAAACCTGCCCTGCAGTGCTCCCGGAACGGCTCGGGCAACCCAGGTGTTGGAAGAAGCGAGGTACTCGTACCAGTCGTTATAAAAATTACTGGTATTCGCCACGCCGAACCCGTAATATCCGCGGTTGCCGATACTGAGTCCGGTGCCGGCCATCCGGGCTGGACCGGTGAAGCTGGCCCTTTGCGTCCATGTACCGCTGAGGGGGTTGAGTGACCATACATCGGTTTGCGGCGTGTTAGAAGCATTCACCCCTCCCACCACATACACATTGCTATCGATGGTAAAACTGCTGGCATTGGCACGCATAACCGGAAATGAATCTTCCTGGCTCCAGGTTTCTGAAACCGGGTCATAAAGCCAGGTATCCCTTCTGAACACCGATGGAAAGGTGGTCACATTGTAATAATTGTAATCACCGTAAATTCCCGGGCCGATGAACATTTTCCCGTTTATAACGCTTGCGCACATGCGCGAACGGGCTGTAGCCAGTGGCGCCGGCATCGGTGTCCAGGTATTCGACTGCGGATTGAATCTGATAAAGGGGTTCCCTTCTACCCCGGCATCTTTATATCCTCCGGCGAGGTAAGCAGAATTCCCGATTACAAAGGAACTGCTGTGCGACAGGCTATACGGCAGGCTGGCCTTCTGGGTCCAGCTGTTGCCGGTGGTATCGTATTCAAAACAGTTGTTGTAATAGAAACTGGGGCCGCCGTCCACGCCACCCGCAATGTACCCTTTGCCGTTGAGTGCAAAACCACAGGCCCATCCGCGTGCCTGCGCGGCAAGGGGCAGCGCTGCCCGGGCCGTCCATTGGTTGGTCAGTGTGTCGTATTGCCAGAGGTCTTTCTGTGCGGCAGGATTGGCGCTTTTAAATCCACAGGCTACAAATCCCCGCGAGCCGATGCTGAATGCTGAGGCTCCGTACCGCCCTTCCGTACTGGGCAAATTCGCGATCTGATTCCAGGTATTGGCTACCGGGTTATAACGCCAGCAGTCGTATCGGTATAAGGGCGAATTGCTGGCAAATCCGGCACCGGCATAGGCAAAATTGCCGATGACAAAACAAAAGGCGCCATACCGTCCCGATACACCCATATCGGCCTTCTGTGTCCAGGTATTGCTGGCAGGATTGTATTCCCAGGTATCTCTCAGATAAGTGATCGTGGACGTGTTGGCGGCGGCATAGCCCTGTCCGACATATCCCTTTCCATTCAGGGAAAAGGCGATTCCCGCTATGCGGCCGGTGTTTCCGCAATCGGCGACCCTCGACCAGACTCCGCTTATGGGGTTGTAGGCATAGACATCACGAGCCGACATTCTGAAATTCTGCCGCCCCGATGTCTGCCCGCAGGCAACATAACCCGTTCCGTTGATCTCAAATCCACTGGCCAGTACCCGTTCCGTCCAGTCGGAATTACCGATGGATGATTTCTGTGTCCAGGTTCCCTGAGCCACTAAAAAACAGGGGCAAAAGAACAAGAGAAGGAAGTATCTTATTCTGCGCATTCGGTCGGGGATTTCAATGCAAGATAATAAATAGCAGCTCAAACGCCAAGACCCCGCTTTTAAAAAATGAAAGAAGCCCGGAGGCTGAACAGCTACCGGGCTTATGAATGAATGATTGCTTCTTAACCGTTCAGCGCTTCGGCACCGGCAACGATCTCGAGGATTTCGTTGGTGATGGCAGCCTGACGGGCCTTGTTGTACGAAAGGCGAAGCTCCTTGAGCAACTCGCCGGCGTTGTCCGTCGCCTTGTTCATGGCGGTCATGCGCGCACCATGCTCGGAAGCATGGGAGTCGAGCACGGCTTTGTACAACTGTGTTTTGATGGATTTCGGAATCAGTTCAAGAACGATCTCCTCTTTGGATGGCTCGAAGATGTAATCGTTCTTCATTTTACTTTCCTTCTTCGCGGGAGGCTGGATGGGCAACAACTGCTCGTTGATGACATACTGTACCGCTGCATTCTTAAACTGGTTGTACACCACGATCACCTTGTCGTATTTCTGGTCGGCGAAATCCTTCATGAAGCCTTCCGCAATGGCCGAAACGTTTTCAAATGTGAGGTCGGCAAACACCTGGTTGTGATGCCCGAGGTAAATATTTTTATTCTTTGAAAAGAAATCGGATCCTTTCTTACCAATGCAAAGTACCTTAACGCCTCCCGCCTTCAACTGCTCTTTGTATTCATCCAGCAACAGCCTGTTCACGGTGCGAATGATGTTGGAGTTAAAGGCTCCGGCCAGTCCCCGGTTGGAGCTCACTGCGACAATCAGCACATTGCTGACCGGACGCACTTTGGCATACGGACCGCCGTCGCTTTCCTCGAGCGTGGAAGAAAGGTTCTCGAGGATATCACGCAGTTTGTTCGCATAGGGACGCAACTGCTGAATGGCATTCTGGGCACGGCGCAGTTTCGCCGCACTCACCATCTTCATCGCCTTGGTGATCTGCTGCGTACTGTTTACTGAGGTAATCCGTATACGGACTTCTTTGAGATTTGCCATTGGTTTAATTCAGAATTAAGCCGCGTATTTCTTCGTCAGATCTTTCGCCACGCGCTCCAGCTCACCGGTGATCTCGTCGTTGATCACACCTTTAGCCAGCTGGTCGAGTACATTCTTATGCTGGGCGCGGAGGAGATTGAGGAAGTCTGCTTCAAATTCCCTGACCTTCCTAACGGGTACGGATTGAAGAAGACCTTTGGTGCCCAGGTAAATGATGGCCACCTGTTCTTCCACACGGAAGGGGGAATATTGTCCCTGCTTCAGGATCTCCACGTTGCGTGAGCCCTTGTCGAGTACGGCCTTGGTGGCGGCATCGAGGTCGGAACCGAATTTCGCGAACGCCTCGAGTTCGCGGTACTGCGCCTGGTCGAGCTTCAGGGTACCGGCTACCTTTTTCATGGACTTGATCTGTGCATTACCCCCTACACGGGATACGGAGATCCCTACGTTGATCGCGGGACGCACACCTGAGTTGAATAAGTTGGCTTCAAGGAAGATCTGTCCGTCGGTGATGGAAATCACGTTGGTAGGAATGTAGGCGGATACGTCGCCGGCCTGTGTTTCAATGATCGGGAGCGCGGTAAGTGAACCGCCGCCTTTTACTTTGCTTTTCAGGGTTTCGGGAAGATCGTTCATCTGCGCGGCGATGCTGTCGGACTTAATCACCTTGGCGGCGCGCTCGAGAAGGCGGCTGTGCAGGTAGAATACGTCACCGGGATACGCTTCACGGCCCGGAGGACGACGAAGCAGGAGCGATACCTCACGGTAAGCCACCGCCTGTTTCGACAGGTCATCGTACACCACAAGCGCCGGACGACCCGTGTCGCGGAAAAATTCACCAATCGCCGCACCGGCCATCGGCGCATAAAACTGCATGGGAGCAGACTCGGATGCGGAAGCCGCCACCACCACGGTGTACGGCATGGCACCACGCTCTTCGAGGGTTTTCACCACGTTGGCAACGGTAGAGCCTTTCTGTCCTACAGCGACGTAGATGCAGAATACGGGCTCACCCTTTTCATAAAACTCACGCTGGTTGATGATCGCGTCGAGCGCCACAGCGGTTTTGCCGGTCTGGCGGTCGCCGATGATCAGCTCACGCTGTCCGCGGCCGATCGGAATCATGGCGTCGATCGCTTTGATACCCGTCTGTAAAGGCTCGTTTACCGGCTGGCGGAAGATAACGCCCGGGGCTTTACGCTCCAGTGGCATCTCAAACAGTTCGCCGGTCAGCGGACCTTTGCCGTCAATCGGGTTGCCCAGGGTATCCACAACGCGGCCCAGCATGCCTTCACCAACACGGATGGAGGCAATTTTACCGGTACGCTTTACGGTGTCACCTTCCTTGATATCGTTGGAGGAACCCAGCGTTACGGCACCGATGTTGTCTTCTTCAAGGTTCAAAACGATGCCTTTCAGGCCGTTTTCAAACTCGATCAGCTCACCCGATTGCACCTTGGTGAGGCCATAAATACGGGCGATACCGTCACCCACCTGGAGTACGGTGCCTACTTCTTCGAGTTCCGTGGCGGATTTGAATCCTGCCAGCTGTTGGCGGAGTATCGCTGACACTTCGTCCGGTCTTACATCTACCATTGTGATGATCTTATTATGGTTAAACTACGTTGTTTATAAACTCAATTATATTAGGAGGCTGCCGGTGGCAGCTCCTTTCCTTAGTATTCTTTTACGTACAGGTTCACCCCGAACTCATTCTTCAGCTGTTTCAGCTTTCTGCTCACGCTGGTATTGTGCTGCTCATCGCCTACCCGAAGTATGAATCCGCCAATCAGCGAAGGATCTACCTTTTCCACCAGTTCCACTTTGTCGCCTTTCGACTTTCTCACCATACCCATGATGGTTTCACGCAAGGCGGCATCCATCGGGGTGGCGGTAGTGACATAGGCGATCACAATGCCTTTTGATTCTTTATAAAGGCTGATGAACTCGGCGGCAATGGCATCGAGGTGATTTTCGCGGCCCTTCCGGATAATGATATTGATAAATTCGTTGCTGAGGTCGTTAAACTTCGGACCGAACAAGGCTTTGAGAACCGCTTCCTTTTTATCGCCCTGAACGATGGGATTGCGTAACAGCGTTACGAAATCGCGGCTCGCCTGACAGGTGGCATTGATCAGCTCCATGTCGGCATACACCTTTTCGGTAAGGTCGCGCTCCTGCGCCAGTCCCAGAAGGGACTTGGCATACCGGCGGGCTACTTTGGTTTCTACCATTTTGGTTTCTTATTGAATGATTCGCAGCGGATCTGCTGATCCCTCCACGAAAAGCCTTCCCCGGTCACCCGGGAAAACGGCTCAGTTCATCTTCACGTCTTTCAGCAGTTCCTGAACAAGCGCCTTCTGCTTCTCGTCGTTGCCGAGCTGCTGACGGATCACTTTCTCGGCGATATCGATGGAAAGGGAAGCCACCTGATTTTTCAATTCCGTGATGGCCGCCATCTTTTCATTGTTGATGGCTTCGCGCGCAATGGTGATCATGCGGTCGCCTTCCACCTGAGCTTTGCTGCGTGCCTCGTTCACGATCTGATCCTTGGTCTCACGGGCTTCCTTGAGAATACGGTCGCGCTCGTTGCGTGCTTCCAGCAGGATGCGCTCGTTTTCAGATTTCATGTTGGCCACTTCGTCTTTCGCTTTTCTGGCGGCGTTGAGCGCCTCTTCAATAGACGTCTCACGCTCTTTGAGCGAAGTCAGGATCGGCCCCCAGGCGAACTTGCGCATCAGGAATACAACGATCAGGAAAGAAACGGTCATCCAGAATACGAGACCGAAATCGGGTTTTACGAGTTCCATAGTGTGTCGGAATAATCGTGGGGGAGTTCCCCTTTATGTTGATGAATGAATTTCAATGAAACCGGCACTCGACCAATCGTCGCTCTGCCGGTTTTTACGTTGCCGCGATCCTTATTTGGTAAGGATGGCGAGCAGGCCGATTACCATCGCGAAGAAGGCTGCACCTTCTACGAGAGCGGCGGCAAGAATCATGTTTCCGCGGATGTCGCCTGATGCTTCAGGTTGACGTGCGATGGATTCAAGCGCAGAACCACCGATACGGCCGATACCGATACCGGCACCGATGGCAGCAAGACCTGCACCTACAGCAGCAAGACCGTAGCCCATACCGATGTTCTCAGCAGCTGCCTGGAGTAAGATGTTTGATAACATTGTTGTTTGTATTTAGTGATAATTAATGATTCGTTTTCAATGCCCCTTACAGGTTTAGTGATGGTGCTCCTCGATGGCTGCGCCGATATACACCGCGCTCAGCATGGTGAATACATACGCCTGCAGGAAGGCTACCAGCAATTCAAGAACCGTCATGAATACGGTGAAGACCAGGGAGAGCGGTGAAACCGCCAGCCCAACACCCGTACCGTTTTGTCCAAAGATGAAGATGAGACAAAAGAAGGAAAGAGCGATGATGTGTCCTGCCGTGATGTTCGCGAACAATCGGATCATCAATACGAAGGGGCGCAGGAACACGCCAAGAATTTCAATCGGGGTAAGCAGCAGCAGAATGGGCTTCGGTACGCCGGGCATCACGAATACGTGTTCCCAGTAATTCTTGTTGGCGCTGAAGGTGACAATGACAAAGGTGAACAGTGCCAGCGTCATGGTCACACTGATGTTTCCTGTGAGGTTGGCGCCACCGGGAAATACCGGGATCAGACCCATCAGGTTGGCAATCCAGATAAAGAAAAAGACCGTGAGCAGGTACGGAAGATACTTCTCGTATTTATGACCGATACTGGGCTTGATGACTTCGTCGCGCATGAACATGATGATGGGTTCAATGGCATTCTGAAGTCCGGTGGGAGCCAGTCCCTTGCGCTTGCGGGTATAGGCATTGGCCACGCTGGTGAAAATCACCATCATCAGGATGAGGGCGATGAAGAGGGTAGCTACATTTTTGGTGATGGAAATATCGGTGGTGGCCGCCGTCAGTTCTTCGTTCACGGTGGCACTGTGCGCATCCACTTCGCCGCTCTCGTTTACCGCCACTACTTTCTGGCCTTCGAGTTTATATCCGCCGTAGGTTTTATGTCCGTGCTCAAAGCGTGCACTGCTGAATACTGAAAACCCGCGTTCGCTGTTGTAGAGAATGACGGGCAGCGGAATTTCGGTATGCCCCCAGAGGTGCCATCCGTGCGCATCGGCCACGTGCTCCATGATGATCTTTCCGGCATTCAGCTTTTCACCGCCTTGCGCCGCATCCGCATGCCCTTCGGTGCCATGGCCATCGCTGCCGTGTGTTGCATCCGTCGCCTGAACTTCCGTTCCGTGCGCATCGCTTGCAGGGAGTTGACTATGGCTGGAGTCCTGGGCCCGGTTGACCGAGAAGATCAATGTAAAGACCAAAAAGGTCAGGACGGAGAGTATGGCTAAACGTTTGTTTTTCAACATGATAGGCGGACCTATGGGTTATTGAGGACGCAAAGGTAGATAAAAAGCGTAAAAATGGAAGCGGAGGGCTGTAATTATATTGAAAATGAGCGGGAAATGTATTGTTGAGGAGAGGGGCTGCGGGCCCGGATCAGCGCGGATCCATGTAAATGAGATATCCCGGCTGACAGGAGCCATGGTGACGATGATCCTGCCCGGGCTGTAGCCATGACGGGCAATGGAAAAATCCGGAGATTCGTCAGGGGATGAAAGGACGACATCCCCTTTTATTAAAGAGTCATTCCTCCTCTACAGTGAAAGGGTTTAACCGCTCCAGAATTCATTCAGCTCTACCGGCGCAAACTTGAAGTGGCCACGGGTAGTATTGATACAACACCACCATCTTTTAAAATAAATACACGCTACGCCGTAGCAGAAAGGACACCGGATGCATGCAGATCCCGGTGAGGGGGGTGCAAACCGGTGTCCTTCTTCGCGGCAGTGGTGGCTAACCGGCCATGGCCAGCACGCGTTCGTTGTGCAGTAAATAGAGTTGGATCTGCACCAGGGCATTCAAGGCTTCGCTGGTCCGGATCTGGTAGGCATCCAGCAGGATGGATTGAACGGGAAGCACTCCCTTTTTTGATACGCCCCGGTTGGATTCGTTGTATTGCGTCAGACTGCTTTTCAATTCGGCAATGCGACGGGCCATCTCCTCGTTGTTCCGGAAGAATTTATCGATTCTTCCGTCGCCAAGCAGGATGTCCCGTTCTTCGAAATCCTCCCCGATGGTGTTGAAACCTGTTTCCCATTCCAGGATGGCCGCTTTGAGTTCTTCACAGCGCAGGTAAATTTTATTGCCCATAGCCAGTACCGGTATCTGATTTACACGGGGCTGTACGGCACTTTCGATGTAAAGTTTTTCCTGATCAAGCAAGGTTTCGTTACGCAGATACTCACGGGTTACCTGTACGCTCATGATCCTGGATCCGGCGGGTGAACGCACCAGGGTGAGGAAGAGTCCGCCACCGGTCAGGATCAGAATCGATGAAACGATGGTGTTGATCTTGGTATCGGCGTTGCGTATACCGGTGAAAAAATAAAACGGAAGGAAGACCAGCAGGAGCAAGGCCAGTGAAAACAGTGACAATACGTTGGCGCCGGGCCAGAACATGATTTTGAACAGCACACCAAGTGACAAGGTGATGGCTGATACCGCACCCAACACGATGAGTACCTTGTCGCGCGTGGCACTCTTTTCACGGATTTTCAGTGTGAACATCAGCGGCATGAACACCAGGCTCAGCAACCCGATGCCGAGCACAACACCCACAGCGGCTCCCGGCAGATGAAGAAATTTTAAGATCAGTCCCATGGTCAGGAGCGATACCGATACGATACCGCTTCCCAGCATTATTTTTTTCATTGTGTAGTAGTTTTTGTAGATCAGCAGAGATTTTGTTTCCTCCTCTATTTCACGCAAATTGCTTTTGTAGAATTTCTTCACCGTGGCGGAATAGAATTGCCCGAAGTCTCCGTTTTCCTCGAGTTCCTGTTCAATGATGCAGCAAATGTGGTCCAGTAGGTTTAACTGCAGGTCCTCCAGCTCCACGCCATTACGTCTAATGTCGTCGAGTATAAACGCAATTTGCTGTTCACTCAGACTATACATTTAGGCCAGATCTGTTTTAATGTCAAGCAGAAATTTCATGGTTTGGATGAAGTCGGCAAATTCACTGACCTTCTCCTGTGACAAGGTACTCCCGGCCTTGCTCAGCGAATAGTATTTTCGCATCCGCTTGCCGATGTACTCCGTTTCGGTTGTCAGTATGCCTTCCGCTTCCAGAGCATGCAGCGAGGGGTAAAGGGCCCCTTCCGTCAGCTGAATTTTACCGGCTGTCAGGTCCTTCACCTTTTGAGTGATCTCGTATCCGTACATCCTCCCTTGGTCCCTGAGGAGTTTCAGGATGATGGTTTTCAATGTGCCTTTAATCAGTTCGGATGAATAGATCATGTGATTTTCGAATTACCTAACGCAAATATACATCGGTTTCTTATGTATTGATCTACTGGGTATCATAAAAATTTGTATTTAGTTGATTTTTAATTCAATTAAAATAAATCCGGCCGGGCCAAATCTGCTTTTGATTTGGAAAAAGGGATGAATGATACAAAGTTCTGGTCACCCCTGCTGCCGGATGCCCGCTCAAAACCGGCCTGACAAGCCTCAGCCGGAATCAGACGTATGTTCTTTTAAAGCAGGTGTACATTATCTAGTATTGGAGGGCATGAAAAAGTTCGGTGTATTTCGCTTGTATGTATTGCTCATGCTGCTGCCTGTTTTCACCTCCATTGAAGGCAAGGCACAGGACTCGGTCAGCACCCGCTTCCGGCATCATGGTCTGTATTTTGAGCTTTTCGGAAGCGGTGGTATGTACACCATCAATTATGAATACCGCTTCAATGAACACTGGAGCGCCCGCGCCGGATTCAGCACCTGGTCGCTCAGTTTAATCGCCTGGAAATTTGGTGTGACGGCCTGGCCCCTGTTGTTCAACCGCTTGTCAGGTCAGGACGGCAATTACCTCGAGACCGGATTGGGCATCATGCCCACCACCCTCTCCTTTACCAGCGGAGAAAATATTTTTTCCTTTGAAGACAGGGAAAAACAAAGCAAAACGATTTTACTGGGAACTGCATTTATTGGATACAGGATGCAGCCGGTGGAGGAGCGTTACTTCTTACGCATCGGATTTACCCCGCTCTTTACTTTTGAAGAAGTTTTGCCAACCGGAGGCATCTCCGCCGGCTTTACCTTCTAGAAAAGAGGTGGCAGGAATTTCATCAGGTCCGGCATACCGGAAGCATGGCATTTTGCTATGAATCTCAGGCTTCCGCCACACATGCCCATCACCAGAATCGAAATAAGCCAGTTTTTCCGAAAAAACTTAAATTAGCAGGATCAACAGTAATTGACCACGTGAAATAAAAAAATCAGGATGAAAATAGGAGTACTCGGAACCGGCACAGTAGGACAGGCCATTGCCAGCAAGCTTACAGACTTAGGGCACACCGTGATGATGGGATCGCGCACTGCGGACAATGCGAAAGCGGCAGAATGGGTCTCAAAAAATGGTGCACTGGCTTCACAGGGAACTTTTGCCCAGGCCGCCAGGTTTGGTGAATTAATTTTTAACTGCAGCAAGGGAGAAGCGACACTTGGCATACTCGAAATGGCCGGCCCTTCCAACCTGGAAGGTAAAATACTGATTGATATCTCCAACCCGCTCGATTTCAGCAAAGGCATGCCACCGACGCTTTCCATCGTGAATGACACGTCACTTGGGGAGGAGGTGCAGAAAATGTTACCGGGCAGCAAGGTGGTGAAAACGCTGAATACCCTGACGGCTGCACTCATGGTGAACCCCTCTTTGGTTAACAACGGAGATCATGATATTTTCCTGAGTGGCAACGACAAAGCGTCTAAAGAAAAAGTGCGTTCGCTGCTTCAATCATTTGGTTGGTCAATTGAACACATC
>JAEUTF010000093.1 GCA_016788185.1 Bacteroidia bacterium
GGAGCATCAGAAATGGTACAACAGAGGCCGTTGCGATGGCGGCAAACTTTCCGAACCTCAGCGTTACCTCCGTCGTGCCTATGCAAGCCTGCTGCGTCTCGCAGCTTGCAGCGAAGCGATCAACAAAGGCGGTTTCTACGACCTGCAATACATCAACCGGCATCACCAGAGTGAGGGTTTTGACGAACGTTACCATTATGCCTTCATCCGGCACAGTCAGAAGGAAAAGCTGGTCGTGGTGGTGAATTTTAACCGGTCCGAAAAATACAGGATCCATCTTCGGATCCCGCCCGATGCCCTGAAGCATTCCGGCATCCCTTCCAGCCGGAAATTGAAAGTAAGCGAGTTGCTTACAGGCAGCCTGGAGACGGAGATATACCCCGCTGATTTATTCAGGGAGGGCGACCGGTTTTCGGGCCTTGTTCTGGATGTGCCGCCGAAGCAGGCCTATATCCTGCGTTTCGATTAATTTAGAGCCATATGCCTAAACAGGGAACAAAAAATCCTTTCAATCTCGTGGTCATCGTTGCGGCCCTGGGATATTTCGTCGATATCTACGACCTGCAGTTGTTCAATGTGGTGAGCAAGTCGAGTATTCGCGGTATCGGTATCACGGATCCGGCTGTGGTCGACCGTTATGATTACCTCTTGTTTCTCTGGCAGATGAGCGGGATGCTGGTGGGTGGTCTGCTCTGGGGGATTTTGGGAGATCAAAAGGGACGGAAGTCGGTTCTTTTCGGCTCCATCCTTTTGTACTCTTTGGCTAATGTAGCCAATGCATTTGTGACGGATCTTACCCAGTACAGCATCGTGCGTTTTATAGCCGGTGTCGGGCTGGCCGGCGAACTGGGAGCGGCCATCACCCTGGTTTCGGAGATCATGCACAGGGAACATCGCGGTTACGGTACCATGCTGATCGTCACCATGGGTGCTCTGGGTGCCGTGGCGGCGGCACTGATCAGTAACAATCCATTTCATTTTTTCGGGATGGAACCCTGGCAGATTGCGTATCTGATAGGAGGAGGATTGGGCTTGCTCCTTCTCTTTTTGCGGGTGGGCACTTACGAATCGGGGATGTTTGATCAACTGAAGAAGAAAAAGGAAATCAGGAAGGGGAATTTCTTCATGTTGTTTACGGATGCCACCCGTTTTCGCCGGTACCTGGCCTGTATTCTGATCGGACTACCCGTTTGGTTTTGTATTGGCATTCTCATCAAATTTTCCGAAAAATTTGCGGGTATCACCGGTGTGGTCGGAGAGGTGAAAGTAGGCTTTGCCATCATGTATGCCTACATCGGACTGTCGGTGGGCGATCTCCTGAGTGGTCTGCTCAGCCAGTTTTTCCGCAGCAGAAAGAAGGTGGTGGTGGCTTACCTCTTGTTTACGATTGTATTGGTGGCGGTATTCCTCTTTGCCAAAGGACTTACCGCATCACATTATTACTTCATGTGTTTCCTGCTGGGTTGTGCCACCGGTTACTGGGCACTTTTTGTGACCATTGCATCCGAGCAGTTTGGAACCAATATCAGAGCCACCGTCACCACCACGGTGCCGAACTTCGTGCGCGGCGCAGTGGTGCCGATCACCCTGGGATTCAAAACACTTGAAATCAGTATAGGCGCAGTGCAGAGTGCGGTAGTGGTCGGGCTGGCCTGTATCGGCCTCGCCATCGCGGCCACCCTGAGTATTAAAGAAACATTTTCAAAAGATCTGGATTACCTGGAAGTATCATGACCCCCTACACCCTCGTGCTCGGCGCATCGGAAAATCCAACCCGCTATTCCCACCTGGCCATCAAACGGCTCAGGCAACATGGCCATGCGGTGTATGCGCTGGGCCTGCGTCCGGGCAAGGTGGACGATGTGATCATTCAGACCGGGCATCCCGCCTTTTCGGGTGTGGATACCGTTACCTTATACATCGGTCCATCCCGTCAGGATGATATAATAGAGTATGTGCTGCGCCTCCAGCCGCGCCGCGTGATTTTTAATCCGGGTACGGAGAATGAAAAGTTTGAACAGAAGCTGAAAGAGGCCGGTATTCTGGTGGAGGAGGCCTGTACCCTTGTCATGCTGGGCACCGGCCAGTATTAAAACCGATGTTGGCCAAACAGCAGCTTTTAAAACACCAGCGTGAAGACAGTGCCGGTTTCAGGTTCAGAGTCCACCTGTACATCAATGTGGTGAAAACCCGCAATGGTTTTAACAATGGGTAATCCAAGTCCGTAACCATCCGCTTTGCTCTTGTTCAACCTTTTGAAGCGATCGAAAATACTCGGCAGTTCCGTTTTTTCCATGCCGATGCCGGTATCCTTGATTTCCACCTGGAATTTCCCCTGAATGATCCGGGACGTGATCATGATGCTTCCGCCATCCCTGTTGTATTTAATGGCGTTGTTTACCAGGTTCATGATCATGGTGAACAGCAGCGTTTTGTTGCAAGGGCCGTAATTAAAATCATCGTAAAAGTGTTTGTAGAGTTTCAGCCCGCGTTCATTGATGCGTTCTTCCACTTCTTCGATCACCTCGTCGAGCAATTCATTGATCCTTACTTTTTCCTGCTTGAGGTACTGGTCGTTTTCAATTTTGGAAATGAGTAAAAGCGCCTTGATGATGCGGCTCATGCGGTTAAGCGTCCGTTGCGATTCGGAGAGTTTGATCATCACTTCATCCGAAACATTGCTTTCAATCATGATATTCTCCAGCCGGTTCTGAATGATGCTGATCGGGGTCTGCAGTTCATGGGAAACGTTGCTGATAAATTCCTTTTCGATGAGAAAAGTGTCTTTCAGCTTGTGCATCATTTCATTGATTCTCGCATCCAGCTGATTGAACTCAGTAGTACTGCTTTCAACGGGGGTGAAGTTGAAGGAAGTGGGAGAGGGGACGGGTTGGAGTTTGCTGCTGATGATCTTGTTGAGCGGCTTGATCAGCAGACGTACAAAGCCAAGGTCTACAAAGAGTGATATGAGGATCACCGCCAGCATCATCACCAGCATAAACCGTTGGATGATGGATTTCAGATCATCGATGGCGCTGATGCCTTCTCCGATATTGAGCTCGTACATCTGGTTGTCGTACAGGAAAGGCCGTTTGATGATCCGGTGTTGCAGGTTTTCACCTTCTATCGACCAGCTTTCATTGCGTATTTGAGGCCCTGCCGTAAGCCGTCCGGGATCGGTGATCGGGTAAATGGCAACAAACTCCTCTTTCAGGATGTTGTAGCTTTCAAAGCTGCAGTCCTGTTCACGGACGATGTCGGCAATGCTGCCTTTCCTGACCGTAAGCAACACCCTTTCGCTGCGGGCAACCAGTCTTTTGTCGATGTGATCGTATACGATCCGCTCCACCAGCAGCGGAAGCAGCGCCATGAAGGCCAGAATGATCAGCGCCTTCGAAACGGCGTTGTAAACCGCGAACTTGACCTGAATGGTCATCGAGCCGTTTCGGAATGATTTCAGCAAAACATCCGGATTAGGCGTTTACCCTGTACCCCACGCCACGGACGGTTTCGAACCATTCAACGCTGCCGTGGGCGGAGAGTTTTTTACGCAGGTTTTTCACATGCACATCGATGTAGTTCGATTCGTAATCATCTTCCAGCACATCGCCCCAGATGTGTTCGGTGAGTTGAATACGGGTCAATACCCTGTTTTTGTGCAAGGCCAGGTAATGCAAAAGATCAAATTCCTTTTTAGTGAGGTTGATGCTCTGTCCGTTGCAGTGCACCGTGCGGTTCTGTATGTCGATTTCAAAATCGTGGATGCGCATCACGTTCGACTTCAGTCCGTGCTTTCTGCGGAGGATGGCCTGCATGCGGCTGTGAAGTTCGGCGAGGGAAAATGGCTTTGAGATATAATCATCGGCACCGAGATCAAGTCCTGCAATTTTATCTTCGACTTCGCCGCGGGCGGTGAGCACGATAAAAGCACTTTCAATACCTGATTTCTTCGACTCCCTGAGCAGTTCCATGCCGTCCATATCCGGTAATCCCAGATCCAGCAAAACAAAATCATAACTGTTCGCATGTATTTTATCGGAGGCGCTGCGACCGTTGAACGCCACATCACAGTTGAAATTTTGTCTGGAGAGGTAGATCTCCATTTCGTGGCTGAGTGAGCGTTCGTCTTCTACGATGAGTACGTTCATAGTTGGATTTTTATCGTGCAAATCCCGGCGTTAAAGATACGTCGGGTTAGGGATAACAAATGTAGGAGAGACGGATGAAGATTTGAGGAGCGGCCGCTCTTTTTCTATTGTTCAGCAGCGTACACGGCTTGTACGGACTTCAGGATGAGGCTGCAGGCGTCTTCCAGTTCATCTTTGCGGATGGTTAGCGGCGGACAGATCCGAAGGCGGTCAGGGGCGAAAAGGAACCAGTCGGTAATGATGCCGTTGGCGATACACCCGCTGATGACCTTCTGGGCGAAGGCTTCGGAGGGAAACCGGACTGAAAGCAGCAAACCTCTACCGCTGACCTCAAGGATGGCGGGGTGCTTCAGTCTTTCCCGAACGATTTGCTCCAGTTCAGGAACAATTTTACGGGTGTCAAGATGTTGAACCACATCAAAGGCCGCCGTAGCTGCGGCGCAACTGACCGGATGTCCCCCGAACGTCGTGATGTGTCCCAGTACCGGATGGTCGTACAGACTGCGCATCAGTTTTGTTGAACTCATAAAGGCGCCAATCGGCATGCCTCCGCCCATTCCCTTGGCCAACACCAGTACGTCCGGAATTATGCCGGCATCCTGGCAGGCAAGGAAAGGCCCGGTACGGCCAAAGCCGGTCTGTATTTCATCGGCAATGAACAGGGTTCCTGTCTCGCTACAGCGTTGCCGGAGGGCTTTCAGATAGCCGGGATCTGCAGGTACAGCGCCGGCCTCTCCGCGTACAATTTCAACAAAGACGGCAGCCGTTTCAGGGTCAATCTTTTCAATTTCATTCCAGTCACCGGGCTCCAGGTGATGTGTTTCCGGGAGCAATGGCTGAAAGGGCTCGGTAAAATAGCGGTTGCTCATCAGGCTCAATGCGCCGGTGGTCGAGCCGTGGTAGGCATCCCTGAAGGAGTAGATTTTCTTACGCCCCGTAGCTCTGCGGGCAAGCTTTATGGACCCTTCAATGGCTTCGGTGCCGGAATTAACAAAATATACATTGTCGAGGCCGGGCAGAAGGGACGACAGGCGGGTGGCGAGGGCCACCTGCGGACTCTGGATGTATTCACCATACACCATCAGGTGCATGTACTTCTCCAACTGTTCGCGGATGGCTTCCAGAACGGCCGGATGACGGTGCCCCACGTTACTGACCGAAATTCCGCTGATGAGGTCCATCCATTTTTCTCCATTTGCACCATAGAGGTAGATGCCCTCTGCCTTCACAATTTCAAGGGCGAGTGGTGCGGGGCTTGTCTGAGCAACATGCCTCAGGAAAAGTTGACGCAGGCTGAGCTGCATGATTTCATAGTGTTGTTAAAGCCTCTTCAATGGCACGGATCCGGGCTTCCGCATCCGCCTTTTTCTTTTCTTCGGCGGCAACGATTTCCGGCCTGGCATTGCTGATGAATTTTTCATTGCTGAGTTTCCCCATGACCGACTTTAAAAAGCCCTTCGTATAGGTCATTTCTTCGGTCAGGCGCTTGCGTTCCGCTTCCTTGTCTATATTCTCATTCATGGGAATGAAACACTCCAGTTCTCTGATCACAAAGGGAAAGGATCCCTGGGGTTTTTCAGCTACCATCTCGATGGCCGACAAGTTGCCCAGTTTGCTGATCGCCTCACTGAAATAACGAAGCGCGGGCGACCCGCTGTTTTGTCTGATCTTCAGTTCCAGCGGTTCTTTCGGACTAATTCCCTTGCTTTGACGGAAATTCCTGATCTCGCTGATCAGTTCAGCGGCAACAGGAAAGGCACGCAGGAGCTCTCCGTCGGCTGCTTCGGCTATCGGCCAGGGGGCTACGATGATATCCTCACCCTCTTTCCGCTCTTTCAGCAAATGCCATATTTCCTCCGTAATGAAAGGCATAAAAGGCTGCATGACGCACAATATTTTTTCAAAAAAACCAACGGTGGCTTCCAGACTGGCGGCATCGATGGGGTGCTGGTAGGCCGGCTTAATCAGTTCGAGGTACCAGGCGCAGAAATCATCCCATACCAGTTTATAACTGCTCATGAGCGCATCCGAAATACGCAGCTTTTCATAGTGATCGTTGATTTCCGGAATTGCTTCGTTCAACCTGGACTTCATCCAATCCACCGCAGCTTTGTTGACAGCAGGCTGCGGGATCGCAGAGGAAACTTCCCATCCCTTCACCAGCCGGAAAGCATTCCAGATTTTGTTGCTGAAATTCCGGCCCTGCTCACAGAGGCTTTCATCAAAGAGCAAATCATTCCCGGCGGGGGAGGAGAGCAGCATGCCAACGCGTACCCCGTCTGCGCCGTACTTGGCAATCAGGTCCAGCGGGTCGGGCGAGTTGCCGAGCGATTTACTCATTTTTCTGCCTTGCTTGTCCCTGACAATTCCCGTGAGGTAGACGTTGTTAAAAGGTTTCTGGCCTCTGTATTCATAGCCGGCCATGATCATCCGGGCAATCCAGAAAAAGAGGATTTCGGGAGCCGATACGAGGTCGTTGGTAGGATAATAATACTTGATATCCTTGTTATCCGGATCCTTGAATCCGTCAAAAACGGAGATCGGCCAGAGCCAGGAGCTGAACCAGGTGTCCAATACATCTTCATCCTGGCGTATGTCCGCTGCCGTGATCTGCGGATTCTGCTTTTTCAGTTCTTCGAAGGCCTCCGCAGCCGTTTTACACACCACCACATGGCCCTTGTCATCGTACCAGGCCGGAATGCGTTGTCCCCACCAAAGCTGGCGGCTGATGCACCAGTCGTGTACATTTTCCATCCAGTGGCGGTAGGTGTTTACAAATTTATCCGGATGCAATTTTACCTCGCCGTTCATCACCGCATCGAGGGCGGGTTTTGAAAACTCCTTCATCCGCACAAACCATTGCATGCTGAGCCGTGGTTCAATCACCGCGTCGGTCCGTTCGCTGTAGCCGACCTTGTTGGTATAGTCTTCCACTTTCACCACATGCCCCATCACGTCTAAATCCTTTACGATCTTCTTCCTGACAATGAAGCGGTCTTCGCCTGTGTAAAGGCCGGCGGCCTTGCTCATGGTGCCGTCTGCATTGAGCGTGTCGATCACTTCCAGTTTGTGTTTTAACCCGAGGTTGTAATCGTTGATGTCGTGAGCGGGCGTTACTTTCAGCGCGCCGGTTCCGAATTCCATCAGGATGTAGTCGTCAAACACAATGGGTACCTTCCGGTTCACCATGGGGATGATGGCATATTTCCCGCGGAGATGCGTATATCGGGGATCTTCAGGATGTACACAGACACCGGTATCTCCCAGAATGGTTTCCGGCCGTACGGTGGCAATGGTGATGGTTTCGTTGCGGTCAAATTTCTTTTGCAGGGCTGCAGCGTCGGCGGGATCAAAGGCCTCGTCCCGGTCAACGATCACATAGCGGACATACACCAGTTTTGACTGCACTTCCTTGTGAATGACTTCTTCGTCGCTGACCGCGGTAAGTCCGGCAGGATCCCAGTTCACCATCCGGAAGCCGCGGTAGATATAACCCTTCCTGAATAAATCGATAAAAACGTCAATAACGGCTTCACTCAGGTCTTCTTCCATGGTGAAGCGGGTTCGGTCCCAATCGCAGGAGGCGCCGAGTTTTTTCAGCTGTTCCAGGATGATCCCGCCGTATTTTTCTTTCCAGTCCCAGGCATGTTTCAGGAATTCATCACGACTCAAATCGGATTTTTTAATTCCTTTTTCCCTCAGCATGTGTACCACCTTGGCCTCAGTGGCGATTGAGGCATGATCGGTACCCGGTACCCAACAGGCGTTTTTCCCCAACATGCGTGCGCGACGGACCAGGACATCCTGGATGGTGTTGTTGAGCATGTGACCCATGTGAAGTACGCCCGTTACATTGGGCGGAGGGATCACAATCGTATAAGGCTCACGCTCATCCGGTACTGAGCGGAAATACCCTTTCTGCATCCAATAGGCGTACCATTTGGATTCGGCAGTTTCGGGTTGAAAGGTTTTTGGTATTTCCATGCTGTTAAAACCCCGCTTCTTTGGGGTGTGCAAAGATATAAAACAGCAGGAGGCTGATCCAGCAGGAAATGACCCGATTTCGGGGAATTCGGTTACTTTTGGAGCTGATCCTATGAAGATAAACCTAACCGCACGCATCTTTATCGGCATGCTGCTCGGCATCCTGGTCGGGCATTTTTACAGGGAAACGCATCCCGCCCCGGCCGAGTTCAATGAGTTTGCCGAGAACATTCAGATCCTCAGCGACATTTTCCTGCGTCTGATTAAAATGATCATTGCTCCGCTGGTCTTTGCCACCCTGGTGTACGGCGTGGCCAAAGTAGGGGATTTTAAAAGTGTCGGAAGGATAGGAATCAAGACGATTCTGTATTTTCAGTTTGCCACGATCCTGGCCCTGGCTTTGGGATTACTGCTGGTAAACGTATTTGAGCCGGGACATGTAATGAAACTGCCCCTTCCGGCACAGGAGGCCGGCAGCGGACTCGCCAACAAAGCCCCTTCCCTGAAGGAATTCATTACGCACGTCATTCCTAAAAGTGTAGTGGAGGCAATGGCCAATAATGAAATCCTCCCGATTGTTATTTTTTCATTGTTTTTTGGCATTGCAGCGGCCTCCATGGGAGAAAAGGCAAAGAGCGTGGTGCATGCCATGGATACCGTGGGACACATCATGTTTAAGGTAACCAACTATGTGATGCTCTTCGCGCCGTTTGGGGTTTTCGGAGCCATTGCCGCCGTGGTGGCGAAACAGGGTCTGGGAATCATCGGCGGGTATATTTATCTCATCGGATGCTTCTATTTCGGGCTGCTGTTTTTCGGTTTGGTGATTTTGGGCCTGATATGCTTCAGTCTTAAAATTCCATTCTTCAGGTTGCTGTCGCACATCAAGGAACCCATGTTGCTCGCCTTCTCTACCGCTTCGTCTGAATCCGCCTTCCCAAAAACCGTGGAAGCCCTGGAGAAATACGGTTGCAGCAGCCGCATTATCAGTTTTGTGCTGCCCCTTGGGTACTCCTTTAACCTTGACGGTTCCATCATGTACATGACCTTCGCTACGGTTTTCATAGCACAGGCCTATGGCATTGACCTCAGCCTTTCTCAGGAAATCACCATGATGCTGATGCTGCTGGTAACCAGTAAAGGAATGGCGGGTGTACCGCGGGCCTCCCTGGTGGTCATTGCCGGCATGCTGACCTCCTTTAATATCCCGGAGGCCGGCCTGCTCCTGCTCCTGGGGATTGATCAGTTGCTCGACATGGGTCGGAGTGCCACCAACGTTATCGGAAATGCAGTAGCCACCGCCGTAGTGAGTAAGTGGGAAGGGGAGCTGAAAA
>JAEUTF010000113.1 GCA_016788185.1 Bacteroidia bacterium
TCGTGAATAGCCGATGGCCATAGGGTAAGAAGGGCAAGCAAAGTTAAGCATGCCACGGGCAAGTCCCGTTCACTCTGATTCGAATGGTGGCTGATTGAGGGTGAAAGTTGTGAATCTGGGGATGAAAAGCGCGGCGGGTACACATGTGCATAGCCGGCGGCAAACCAGGATCTGCAGCGGCACCGGCAGCATCGTCTCAGCGTAAAGCTAAAATCAAACCGGCCGGCTGTACGGTTGAATGCCTTTCAGCCAACACAAACATGGCCTCCTCCGACAGACTAGAGCACCAGGAGGTTGCAGCCCCGGGCTTCCGCATGGTCAAAACGGCCCAATACTTCAAAACGTCCGTCCTCCTGCACACGTCCCAGGTCCTGGGTTGCCAGGAAGGCGCAGGAATGCACGTTGGCCAGGTCGGTGATGCAGAGGCCACCAATGGCGCCGGCCGGTAAATAGGAAAAGGGATCGTTGACCTCCCGGATGCGCACGCGCATCCACGGCGGCGCCTGGTACAAGCCCTGTCCGGTGGAATAGGCCTGCGACAGGAGCTCCGTCATCCCGTACTCGGAATGGATCCGCTGCACCCCAAATGCCCGGCAGAGCAGGTCGTGCAGCTCTTCCCGGATCATCTCCTTCCTCCTGCCCTTCATACCGCCCGTTTCCATCACCATAAGTTCAGGAAAACAAACAGGGAACTGCTCCGCCAGGTCGAGCAGGGCAAAAGTGACGCCCAGGAGTAGGACCGGCGTCCCTTCCTCTTGCAACTGCAGCAGCAGGCCCTGCAGTTCCGCGTACTGGTGCAGGTAAAAGCCGCTGCGGGGATGCCCGCTGCGCCGCACCAGGTCTTCCGCCATGTACACCAGCGAAGACCCTTCCCGCTCCAGGTAGGAAGGCAGCAGGACCAGCACAGCGTAGCGGCTCACGTCACCGTATATCCGCTCAAAACAGCTTCTGAAACTCCGCTCGTAGAGGCTCACATCGGCCAGCAGATGCCGGGAAGGGCTTTGTCCGGTGGTGCGGCTGCTGCTGAAAATTCTTTCCGCCTTCTTCCCGCCGGCGATGATGTCCCGTGTTTTGAAAAGTTCCACGGGCAGGTACGGGATCTCCTCCCAGTCATGGACGGAAGCCGGATCCTTCCCGAGGGCGGCCAGGTATTCGCGGTACACCGGCACCGTTGCAGCCTGGTAGCGAAAGAGCTCCAGGGCCAGCCTGCGGAAACTGTGCTCATCCCTGACGCTTAAAAAATCATCTGGCACGTTCATTGGCCGGTGGCAAGCTGGTCGTTTTCAAGGTCGGTGTTGTAATGCAGTCCGCGGTTTTCGGTGCGGGCCATGGCGGCCTTTACCACCAGGTAGGATACATTGATGAGGTTCCGCAGCTCGCAAAGGGCCGGAGAAACGATGGTCCGTTCGTATAACGCTTCCGTCTCTCCGTAAATGATGCGCAGCCGGTCGAGGGCGCGCTTGAGGCGGGTGTTGCTGCGCACGATGCCCACGTAATTGCTCATGAGGGCCTGCAGCTCGCGGCGGTTTTCCGTGATGAGGATCATCTCCCTCGGCGCCGTGGTTCCTTCGGCATTCCAGTCGGGGATGTCGCTGCGGAAATTCACGCTCCCGATCCTGGCACTGCTGTGCAGCGCCGCCCGGTGGGCGAAGACGAGGGCTTCCAAAAGGGAGTTGGAGGCCAGGCGGTTGGCGCCGTGCAGGCCGGTACGTGCGCACTCGCCGGCGGCGTAAAGGTGCCCGATGTCGGTGCAGGCATCTTCGTTCACATTGATTCCTCCGCACAGGTAATGCGCGGCGGGAGCCACCGGAATAAAATCAGTGGCGGGATCCAGGCCGATGCTGAGGCATTTCCGGTGGATCGTGGGAAAATGGGCCAGGAATTTTTCGGAACCGATTCCGCTGCAGTCGAGGTAGACGTGCTCGCCGCCGCTGAGCTTGATCTCGTTGTCGATGGCACGGGCCACAATGTCGCGTGGCGCCAGCGAGCCGCGTTCATCGTAGCGGGGCATGAAATCTTCATGCTCGTGGTTGCGCAGGATGGCGCCCGCGCCGCGCACGGCTTCTGAAATCAGAAAGCAGGGACTTTCTCCGGGATGATAAAGGCCGGTGGGATGAAACTGGATGAATTCCATGTCGCGCACGGTGCCCTTGGCCCTGTACACCATGGCCACCCCGTCGCCGGTGGCGATGCGTGGATTGGTGGTGGTGCGGTAAAGTTGTCCGGCTCCGCCGGTGGCCACCAGGCTGATGCGGCTAAGGATAGTTTCCACCTTCTTCGTTTGCAGGTTCAGGGCATAGATCCCATAACAGGAAATGCCGCCTGAACTCCGGGTAACCTCTTCGCCCAGATGGTGCTGGGTGATCAGGTCGAGGGCGAAGAGGTGTGTATGTAAGGTGATGTTGGGATGCCGGGTGATCTGCTCCAGCAGGGTGCGCTCAATCTCGGCGCCCGTGCTGTCTTTGTGGTGCAGGATGCGGTGCTCTGAATGTCCTCCTTCACGCGCCAGGTCGTATTTTCCGCTGGCATCTTTGTCGAAGTCCGCTCCCCAGCCAATCAGTTCGCCGATGCGCTGCATGCCCTCGGTGATCACCAGGCGTACGATCTTTTCGTCGCAAAGGCCGTCGCCGGCATCCAGGGTATCGGCAATGTGCTTTTCCACCGAATCCGGCGCATAGGTCACGGCGGCAATGCCCCCCTGCGCGTATTTGGTGTTCGTTTCATCGCGACTGGCCTTGGTGATGATCATCACCTTGCCGTATTCCGCCACTTTTAAGGCATAACTGAGTCCGGCAATCCCGGAACCGATGATGAGAAAATCTGTTTTTTGCTGCATTACAAGGACATACAGCTTTTATGGATGTAGGTCGCAGCAAAAATAAGCTATTGTAAGGACGAAACATTCCTGTCGTTTCCTTGTTACAAGCGCGTATCTTTGCCTTTCTACAGCACCATGCGCCCCATCAACGTTTACGCCGAACTGACCCCCAATCCGAACAGCCTCAAATTTGTAGCCGATGTCATGCTCCTCGAAGGTGGCAGCGTCGAATACAATTCGAAGGAAGAAGCCAT
>JAEUTF010000125.1 GCA_016788185.1 Bacteroidia bacterium
TGATGTACATCACCGGGTCAATCACGGCCTTGTGTAACTGATCCGACTCCTTCCTTACTTCAATCTGATGCATTTCCCAGTCGGCCAGCTGATACGGAGGTGTGAGCAGGCTGATCGCGGTACTTTTCACCTGCGGCTCCAGCTGCTGCAGAAATTCCTGTTCATTGTAGGCTTTTCCTTCCGCAAAGAGCGCAGAGAATTCAGCCAGCAGACCGGCATAGGTATCGTTCGAAAAATGGATGCCATCATCCTGAAGTTCACTGATGATGAAATCCTTCACCCGCACCGACTGCGGTATGGCGCTGTCGTTATCTCCCAGGTGTTCACCGGGCACCGTAAACACATGATCGGCATACAGGAGCAGAATGCGGATGATTTCCTCCTCCTGCGAAGCGGTATCCAGTTCATTGACCGGAGGTTCTTCCTCCTGAATGCCCGGCTCCGGAACGATCGCTGCGGCCTCTGCACCCGGAATTTCCTGCGCGGCTTCACCCGCCTTCCGGCCTTTGTTCCGCAACAGTTTGTTCATTTCACTCAGGAGCACCGGCTCCGCCATCTCCATCAGCACGGAGGTATGGCGGATATAGGCCGCCCGGGTGATCGCATCTGGCACCCTGGCGATGGTTTCCACGATATCACGGATCAGACCGGCCTTGCGGATGGGATCTCCCGCCGTATCGGACAGGAGCAGCTTGGTTTTAAAACTGATGAAATCCACGGCCTGTTCCTTTAAAAACTGCTTCAGCTCCTCCACCGACACTTTGCGCGAAAAAGAATCGGGGTCCTCCCCGTCGGGGAAAAGCACCACACGGACATTCATGCCTTCTTCCAGGATCAGGTCGATACCGCGTAAAGAAGCTTTGATACCGGCGGGATCCCCGTCATACAAAACCGTGATGTTGCGCGTATACCTTCCGATCAATCGTATCTGCTCTACCGTTAGTGCCGTCCCGCTGGAAGCCACCACATTTTCGATCCCGGCCTGGTGCATGGAGATCACATCGGTATATCCTTCCACCAGGTAACAATCGTCGAGTGCCGAAATGGCTTTCCGGGCCTGGGTGATGCCGTACAGGTTTTTACCCTTAAAATATATTTCCGTTTCGGGAGAATTCAGGTATTTCGGGCTTCGGGGATCCGGCTTGAGAATCCTCGCGCCGAACGCAATCACCCGGCCGGTCAGATTATGTATCGGGAAGATGACACGGCCGCGGAAACGATCGTACTTCTTGTTCTCCTGAACAATGGTCAGTCCTGTCTTCTCGAGGAGTTCCAGGCTGTAACCCGCCTCGATGGCGGCGCTGGTGAGGGCATCCCAGCGTTCGGGAGCAAAACCCAGGTTGAAACGACGGATGATGTCGTCGGTAAATCCACGCTCCCTGAAATAACTCAGGCCGATCGCCTTGCCTTCATCGCTGTTCCAAAGCATATCCTGGTAAAATTCCTGGGCAAAGGTGGTCACGGTAAACAAACTTTCGCGTTGCGACTGCTGTTCGATGTACTCCGCACTGGGGGCCTCCTCCTCGATGGTGATGTTGTACTTGTTGGCCAGGTAGCGCAGGGCCTCCGGGAAAGTGAGGTGTTCATGCTCCATGATGAAGGTGACAGAATCGCCGGCCTTTCCACACCCGAAGCATTTAAAAAAACCCTTAACGGGAGATACGGTAAAAGAAGGAGTACGCTCATTGTGAAAAGGGCAAAGACCAAGCAGGTTGGCTCCTCTTTTCTTCAGGCTGACAAAATCTCCGATGACCTCCTCGATGCGGGCGGTATCCAGAATTAACTCCTTCGTGCTGTTGTTGATCATTTACAAGGTAAAGATACGCCAGCCAGGACTAACCGGCGAAGGCGGAAGCGGACAAAAAAGCCCCTTCCGGACGGAAATCAATGGTTGCGCTCGGTGGTGAAACGCACCAGTTTTTCGAGTGAATCCCTGTAGGCGGATGATGGGAACGCGGACAGAATTTTAAAAGCCTGGTCCTGAAAATGATGCATCTTCTCCCGGGCATAGTTCAATCCTCCCGCCTCAATAACCAGCCGTATGACGCGTTCCACACGTGGCTTGTCTTCGCTGTAACTTTTCACCGTATTGATGATGAATTTCTTTTCGGAGCTACTGACCCGGCCCAGTGCATGAATGAGGGGAAGCGTCATTTTATGTTCCTTGATGTCTATACCCCGGGGTTTTCCGGTTTGTTCTGCCTGCTCGAAATCGAAGAGATCATCCTTGATCTGGAAGGCGATGCCCACCGCCTCTCCGAAATCGTGCATTTGCTTTACCTGCTCCGCCATAGCGCCGGTAGATGAAGCGCCTGTCGCACAGCAGGAGGCGATGAGCGAGGCGGTTTTGGCTTTGATGATATCATAGTAAACCGATTCATTGATATCCAGTTTACGGGCCTTTTCAATCTGCAGCAATTCACCTTCACTCATCTTGCGCACGGCGGTGGAAACAATTTTCAGCAGTTCAAATTCTTCGTGTTCCACCGAGAGGAGGAGTCCGCGGGAGAGCAGGTAATCACCCACCAGCACGGCGATTTTATTCTTCCAGATGGCATTGATGGAGAAAAAACCACGGCGCAGGTTGCTGTCGTCCACAACATCATCGTGAACCAGGGTGGCCGTATGCAGCAGTTCGATGAGGGAGGCGGCGCGGTAGGTACTCTCGGTAATGGATCCGTTGACACCGGCGGCCAGGAAAACAAACATGGGGCGCATCTGCTTCCCCTTGCGTTTCACGATGTAATGCATGATGCGGTCGAGCAGGGGTACGGTACTCTGCATGGCCTTTCTGAACTTCAGCTCAAACTCCTCCATCTCGCCGCGGATGGGACGTTTAATATCTTCAAGGTTCAGTGCCATGCGGTTCAGTTCAGCTTAAAATAAACAGGAAGTGAAAAACGCACTTTGACGGGGACCCCGCTTTGTTCACCCGGAATCCAGTCGGGCATGGATTGAATCATGCGGACCGCTTCCTGGTCGAGATCACGCTGCACCCCTCTGAGGACTTCCACATCACTTATTTTTCCCTTTTCCGACACGATAAAAGTAAGATACACCTTACCCTGTATGTTCTTCCCCGCGAGGGAGTCCGGATACCGGAGATGCGTCTTTATGTAATCGTATAAGGCCTCTTCGCCGCCGGGGAACACCGGCATCTTCTCCGTGTACACAAAAACATGTTCGTTTTTCGGATCTTTCTCCGGCAGGCGCTGTGAAAAGGCCGCCAGGGGGAGCGTCAACAGGAAGAGAGCGATGAACCTGAACATCCGTCTGAATTTAGGATACGAAGATACATTTTCCGCGGAACAGCTGCCCGGACTCAGCCCCTGGCCTTCCTGTAAACCGGCACGGTACTGCAGGGCTCACCGTAAAGAATGCTCTTCACCACCGGCTGCAGGAGGAGGCTCAGCGCCACGTAGGCCTGTACGGGTACGGGCTTGCTGCTGCAACCCTTGATCACCACGCGCTGGTCGCGGTAGTCTTCCGGATTGATCTTCTCCAGCCGCCGTCGGAAGAGTTCCGTCTCTAACGCCTCGGCATTACCAAAAACGAGGGTGGCGACCACCGGACTCAAGGAGACCGTCAGCAGCATCCAGGCCCAGCGGGGAACTATGGCCTCGGTACTGCAGTACAGGGCCACATGTTTGTCCCGGTACTGTGTCCAGTCGTGCCGGCTTATGAATTCACGGAAATCCTTTTCTCTCAACAGCAGCCCTTCCACCAGCAGGGTACTGATATCAAAATACACCCGTTCTCCTTCCGGAAACATTTCCTCGAGGTCGATCGTGATCAGGCCACTTTGTGCTACCCTGTTGACTATTTCCGACATGGTTCCGGTGTGCTGTAAAACCGCTGGTTTAATTTGTTTGTGTATGTATTCCTGTCCGCCTTTCTCCGGATGCTGCCCCCGGCCGTTTCAGTGGTGGCGGCATGTTCCTGACCCGCCTTTGGCAGGCCGCCTCCGGCATCACTTACCACATTCCAAGTTCCAGGCGCGCTTCCTCGCTCATCATGTCTTTTTCCCAGGGCGGATCGAAGGTGATTTCCACCTTTGCAGCATTCACATCCGGCATATCGCGTACTTTTTGCTCCACATCCGGCGGCAGTGTTTCCGCTACCGGACAGGCCGGCGAAGTCAGCGTCATTTTGATGTGCACATCATTGCCTTCGCTGATATTGATCTCGTAGATCAGTCCGAGTTCCCAGATGTCCACCGGGATCTCGGGGTCATAGCAGGTTTTCAGCACTTCGATCACGCGCTCGCGCAGGGGCTTTACTTCGGGTATGTTCGGTGTATCGGACATAGTCGTTGGCTGTTGGGCATCGTACCTGAACTTATTTTTGAATATTCGCAGCAGCGAGTGCATAGGTTTTCATTTGTTTAATCATGGAAGCAAGTCCGTTGGCCCTTGTAACGGCAATGTGTTGCCGAAGACCGATGGCGTCAATAAAATCAAGCCTCGAATTCAGAATATCCTCCGCCAACTGACCCGAAAGCACCTGCATCAGCAGGGCAATCTCTCCCTTTACAAACGTGGAATCGCTGTCGGCGCTGAAATACAGACGGCCCTCTTTCTCTTCGCCGTGCAGCCACACCGAGCTCTGGCATCCCTTGATTTTATAGGCGTCGGTTTTATAACGGGCATCCAGAGCCGGTAGTTTCTGACCCAGCTCAATGATGTACTGGTATTTTTCCTCCCAGCCCTCAAAGAGATTGAAATCCTCCACGATTTCCTGTTCGATCACCTGCATGCTTTTCATAGGGCGGCCTGTGGTTGGAGAAAGCGGATGGCATTGCGCAGGTTCTCTGCCAGCAGGTCCACTTCGTCCATGGTATTGTAAAACATGAAGGATGCACGCAGCGTTCCGGGGATGCCGAAGCGGAGCATGACGGGTTCGGTGCAATGGTGACCGGTCCGTACAGCGATGCCTTTGGTATCCAGATACATTCCGGCATCCAGGGCGTTTACCCCTTCTATCACGAAAGACAGTACCCCCGCCTTTTGCGCGGCGGTGCCGATGAGCCTGACGCCGGGAATGCCGGATACGAGGGTGGTGGCCCTGGTCAGCAACTCCTGTTCCCAGGCGCCGGCCGCTTTACGGTCCAGCCGGCTCCAATAATCGAAAGCCGCGCCCAGTGCAATCACGTCCGCGATATTCGGCGTCCCTGCTTCAAATTTATACGGCACCTCGTTATACGTAGTACGGTCGAAACTGACGGTCTGAATCATCTCCCCTCCTCCCTGATAGGGCGGCATGTCCTCGAGCAGGTGCAGCTTGCCGTACAGACATCCCACTCCCGTGGGGCCTAAAATTTTGTGAGCGCTGAACGCGAAAAAATCCGCGTCCAGATCCTGCACATCCACTTCACCGTGGGCGGTACTCTGGGCTCCGTCTACCAGCACCGGAATACCTTTTGCATGCGCCAGGGCAATCACCTCCTTCACCGGGTTGATGGTACCGAGTGAATTGGAGACGTGGACGAGGGATACCAGCTTCGTTTTTTCACTCAGCAAGGCCTCCACCTTATCCAGCATCAGCTCTCCCCGGTCATTCATGGGGATCACCTTCAGCACGGCGCCTTTTTCACCGCACAGCATTTGCCAGGGAATGATGTTGCTGTGATGCTCCATGGCGGAGATCAGGATCTCATCGCCTTTCTCAAGGTGTTTCCGGCCATAGGTAGACGCCACCAGGTTGATGGCCTCCGTAGTGCCGCGCACAAAAATAATTTCGCGCTCCGACGCGGCATGGATGAAAGCCCTGGCCTTTTCACGTACTTCATCAAAAGCGGAGGAGGCCTTTTGCGAGAGGAAATGCACCCCCCGGTGAATGTTGGCATTGTAATTCGTGTAGTAGTCAACAAGCGAATCAATGACCGGCTGTGGCTTTTGTGAAGTGGCCGCATTGTCGAAATAGACCAGCGGCTTCCCATAAGCCTTCACGGAAAGTATCGGAAAGTCCTTGCGGATCTCGTTTACATTGAATTCAGCCATTCCTAATCCTCCATTTAATTCATCCGTTTCCGCTGTGCATACAGGCCTGAGTCCGGCAGCATGCTGCGTCCGGGCACTCCTCAGTTCAGCTTCGTATCCAGCAGGTGCATCAGACTCTGTTGTATATCATCGTTCTCCACCTGCTCAATCACATCCGCCGCAAAAGCATGGTTCAGCAGGGTCCGGGCATTGGCTTCACCGATACCGCGGGCCCGCAGATAAAAGAGCGCCTCGTCGTCGAGTTGTCCGGTGGTGGCGCCATGGCTGCACTTCACATCGTCAGCGAATATTTCAAGCTGCGGCTTGGTGTTCATGGACGCTTCGTTACTCAACAGCAGGTTTTTATTGCTCTGGTAGGCATTTGTTTTCTGCGCGTCCTGCCTGACCCATATTTTGCCGTTGAACACGCCTTGTGCACGGTCGTTGATAATGCCCTTGTACAGCTCGTTGCTGTGGCAATTCGGCATCGCGTGATCCACGAGGGTGTGGTTGTCCACCACCTGCGAACCGTTCATCACATACAGCCCGTTCAGGTAGGCGTTGATGTGCTGGTCATCGAGGCGGATGTGCAGGTTGTTGCGTACCAGCGCGCCGCCCAGGGTGAGGGTGGTCAGATGCTGGTAGCTGTCGCGGGCCATGTTCACCTTGTGGTAGGAGATGTGCTGTGCCTGGCCGGACTCCACCTGTACTTTGGTGTAATGCAGCCGGGCTGAAGCGCTGATCACCACTTCCGTAACGGCGTTGGTAAATGACGGGGCTCCCTCCCCGTAAGTATGGTAGCTCTCCATCACCGTGCATTCGGAGCCTTCTCCCGCCACCACCAGCACGCGGGCGGTGACTGCGAGGGGATCAGCGCCGGCCACGGCGACAAAAGCCAGCTGAATGGGGGTTTTTATTTCGGCCTTTGGCTCCACCAGGAGGATGAGCGGATCGTGGCTCAGCATGGTGTTCATGGCCACAAAGGGCTCGCCCTCCACGGCTGCATGGCGGAACAGATGCTCCGTTACCAGGGCCTCATGGCCCAGGGTGGACAGGGTGCCGATACGGATACCCGCAGGTATTCTCTCCATCGGGGAAGCATGGGTATTCAGTTTCCCGTTTTCCAGAACAAGCAGCAGGGCCTCCTTTCCCGCCAGGCGGTATGACTCCGCGTCGGATGGGCCCAGAACAAAATCAAAAGCGGCTCCTGCGTTCCGGAACTCCGTATTGGCGATCGGTGAAAGATCAAGGTATTTCCATTCTTCCTGTTTACGGCCGGGAATACCCATGACCGAAAAGGCTTCTTTTGCTTTTTCACGCAGTCCGGCGTACGGACTGTTCTGGTCCTCGCGCCCGGCAAAGGTTTCCGCATCCTGAAGGAAGGAAGCGACAGCAAGGGTATGGGTCGTCAGTGTAGGCATCTCTGATCAGGCGTTTACCGCCACTTCTTCTTTAATCCAGTCGTATCCTTTTTCTTCCAGTTCGAGCGCCAGCGCTTTGGTACCCGACTTCACAATGCGGCCTTTGTACAGTACATGCACGAAGTCAGGGACAATATAATCCAGCAGCCGCTGGTAGTGCGTGATCACGATGAACGAACGGTCTTTGCCGCGCAAGGCGTTCACGCCGTTCGAAACAATTCTCAGTGCGTCAATGTCGAGTCCGGAATCGGTTTCATCCAGTATCGCCAGGGTGGGTTCGAGCATGGCCATCTGGAAAATTTCATTGCGCTTCTTCTCTCCGCCGCTGAACCCTTCGTTCACCGAACGCTGTGTCATGCTCTTGTCCATTTCCACCAGCTTCATCTTTTCATTCATGAGCTTGAGGAAGTCTTTCGAATCAAGCGGCTCCAGGCCGCGCGATTTACGTACTTCATTCACGGCGGTCTTCAGGAAGTTGGCATTGCTGACACCCGGAATTTCCACGGGGTATTGAAAGGCAAGAAAGAGTCCGGCGCGTGCGCGGTCTTCGGGCGACAGCTCCAGCAGATCCTGCCCGAGGAAGGTCACCTGGCCGCCGTTTACTTCGTATTCCTCACGGCCGGCCAGTACCGAAGCGAGGGTGCTTTTTCCCGAACCGTTGGGTCCCATGATGGCATGTACTTCGCCGGGTTTAACTTCGAGATGGAGTCCGTTGAGGATTTGTCTGCCTTCGACGGAGGCTTGCAGATTTTTTATGGATAACATGATGTTGGATTCTTCGCTGGATAGGGTAATGCAGGACACGGGTTCGTTGAGGTCAGGCAGGAGATGGGTATCAGCCTACGGATCCTTCGAGTGAGATGGCGAGCAGTTTCTGCGCTTCGACGGCGAACTCCATCGGCAGCTGGTTAAACACTTCTTTGCAGTATCCGTTCACGATGAGGTTCACGGCATCTTCGGTTGAAATACCGCGCTGGTTGCAGTAGAAAATCTGGTCCTCGCCCACCTTGCTGGTGGTGGCTTCGTGCTCCACCCGGGCGCTTTTATTGGCCACCTCAAGGTACGGGAAGGTATGGGCGCCGCATTTGTCGCCGATCAGCAGGGAATCGCACTGGGAGAAGTTGCGGGCATGGTCGGCGTTTTTGCCGATGCGTACCAGGCCGCGGTAGGAGTTCTGGCTGCGTCCACAGGAGATGCCTTTTGAAACGATGATGCTCTTTGTATTCTTTCCGATATGGATCATTTTGGTTCCGGTATCGGCCTGCTGCATGTTATTGGTAACGGCCACCGAATAAAATTCACCGCTGGAATAATTGCCCTTGAGGATGACGCTGGGATATTTCCAGGTGATGGCCGAACCGGTTTCTACCTGTGTCCAGGAGATTTTGGCGCGGTCGCCCAGGCAGATGCCACGCTTGGTCACGAAATTATAGATGCCGCCTTTGCCGTCTTTGTCTCCGGGGTACCAGTTCTGCACGGTGCTGTACTTCACGTTGGCATCGCTGTGTGAAACGATTTCCACCACGGCCGCGTGCAACTGGTTTTCATCGCGCATGGGGGCGGTACATCCTTCGAGGTAGCTCACGGTGGCGCCTTCGTCGGCAATGATCAGGGTACGCTCAAATTGTCCGGTACCGGCGCTGTTGATGCGGAAATAGGTGCTGAGCTCCATCGGACAACGAACGCCTTTGGGAATGTAACAGAAGGAACCGTCGCTGAAAACCGCGCTGTTGAGGGCGGCGTAGAAATTGTCGGTGTAGGGTACTACGGAGCCCAGGTATTTCTTAATGAGTTCGGGATGCTCGTGGACCGCTTCGCTGAATGAACTGAAAATGATGCCCAGTTCGGCCAGCGTTTCACGGAAGGTGGTCTTCACCGATACACTGTCGATCACCGCATCCACCGCCACACCGGCCAGTCGCTTTTGCTCCTCGAGGGATATTCCGAGTTTGTCAAAGGTGGCCTTGATCTCCGGATCCAGTTCGTCCAGGCTGTTCAGTGATACTTTCTTCTTGGGAGCGGAATAGTAGATGATGTCCTGGAAATCAATTTCCGGATAGCTTACGTTGGGCCACTTTGGCTCCGTCATCGTTTTCCAGTGACGGAACGCTTTCAGCCGCCACTCCAGCAGCCACTCCGGCTCGTTTTTCTTCGTGGAGATGAAGCGAACGATGTCCTCGTTCAGTCCCTTTGGCGCGTTATCGCTTTCGATATTGCTCACAAAACCCCATTTGTATTCGGAGTTGGTGACTTCATCGAGTATTTTTAAATCTTCTGACATAGTGATGCTTGGTTGGAAGGCTGATGCCGTAGGGTGATCATCAGGCGCACTCAGACTGAAAAAGATTCTCCGCAGCCACAGGTGCGGGAAGCATTGGGATTGTGAAACTGAAAACCTTTTCCGTTGAGGCCGTCGCTGAAATCCAGTTCAGTTCCTACCAGGTATAAAAAACTCTTCCTGTCGCAAACGATTTTAATGCCCTTGTCTTCAAAAATTTTATCCTCGGGCTTCAACTGGTGGTCAAACTCAAGCACGTAACTCAGGCCCGAACATCCTCCGCCCTGAACGCCAACGCGGATGAAAGAATCACCCGGACGGTTCTCCGAACGGATCAGTTCAATGGCTTTTTCTTTTGCTTTCTCGGTGACTGTAATCATGGCTTTATTTCTGCTACAAAGGTACGCTGAATCGGCTTATTTAGAACAATTCTAAGTAGGAAAAGTTTGCGGTTTCCTGTCACCGGCCAATATCAGTATCTTATTGTTTTACAAATATTTAAGATCGAGATGATTCCTTCCGGAAGTAGCTGCCCCAGCCCGAAGGATATTTTGTTGCCGAAAATCAATCCGCAAAGCGGCAAACTTGATCGCGACGGGGTCGCCCGCTCCGGTACCTGTACGGCATCCGGACCGGAAGAAAAAGGTCGGAAAAGTGGTTTCCCGATCCGGGCCCAATCCGGAAAAAGGCGCCGTGCATTCAGGCGGCAGGCGGGGCTTAAAATCCGCCACGAAGCGCTCATATTCTGCTAGCCCAAACCGTTATATAGCCCGGCTTCCCGGTCCGGAAACGACCTAAATGGTAAATTCCCGTTCGAGTAG
>JAEUTF010000145.1 GCA_016788185.1 Bacteroidia bacterium
CTGATAAATCTCATACAAAAATAAAAAGACTATTTTATCCTTTTTTCGTTAAACCTCTACCTTTGTACACCTAACTGTCAGAAGATGTTTTCCAAAGCATGTGAATATGCTATACGATCGGTGATTTTCATAGCCGACAAATCGCTTCAGGGACAACGCAGCAATCTCCACGAAATTTCAGAGGGCATCAATTCGCCGCTGGCCTTCACTGCTAAAATACTTCAGACGCTTACCAAAAGCGGGCTCATTGAATCGATGAAAGGGCCCAACGGAGGATTTGAAATTTCAACCAGGAAAATCAATAAAACCAAACTCATAGATATTGTTACCACCATGGATGGTCCGGAGGTGCTGAACCGCTGTGTGCTCGGACTCGAAAAATGTTCGGACAAACACCCGTGCCCGGTACACCATAAATTCCTCCCGATACGCAATGAATTGCTGAGTTTCTTTCATCAGACTCCGCTCAGGGAAGTGGTGAGCGACCTCAGTCTTCTGAACACGTTTATCCGACCCTGAAAAAAATTTAACCCTATTTCGGACATATAAGTCCGCATTACGAACCATTAATACCTAACGCTATGTTATCAAAAAGTCAGGCCAAAACGTTTTTCCTCGGTGGCACCGTGGTAACGTTTGCGGTATTCCTGGGATTATCCTGGAATACCCTGAGTAAAGAAGTTCCGAAGCGAACGCATGAGGAAAATCTGACCCCGCAGGTGGTCAGAGGAAAAAAAATCTGGGAGGCGAACAACTGCATGGGCTGTCATACCATTTTGGGTGAAGGAGCCTACTATGCTCCCGAACTGACCAAAGTGTATGAACGACGGGGAGAAGGCTATATCAAAGCGGCGCTGATGTCGCCCGTGCCCTGGTCGCCGCGTGGCCGCAAAATGGTAGCATACAACATGCCCGAACAGGATGCCGCCGATGTGGTGGCCTTTCTCAAATGGATCGGTGAAACCGACCTCAACGGCTTTCCCGCCAAGCATAAATACAACACCACTCCCAACACAAAATAAAAGGCCATGAAATACAAATCTCAGAAAGTTGCCTATTGGTTTTTTGCGCTCAGCATGCTGCTGGTATCGCTGCAGATCATCTACGGATTCATCATGGGCTTCGCACACATGGGTTTCGACAACCTGCATGAACTTATTCCCTTCAATACCGCCAGGGCGGTGCATACCAACCTGCTGGTGGTTTGGCTGCTGAGCGGATTTATGGGTGCCGCCTATTACATCATCCCCGAGGAAGCGGAAGAAGAGCTGGTAAGCGTGAAACTGGCCTATGTGCAACTGATCTCGCTGGCCATAGTCGGCGTGATTGCGGTGGTGGGCTATCACTTCAATTACTGGGAAGGCAGAAAATTTCTGGAGATACCGCGCCCACTCGACTGGCTGGTGGTGGTGAACGTCCTCACGTTCCTCGGCATCATCCTCGCCACACTCTTTAAAGGAAAGAAAAGAACCACTACGGCCATGGTGCTTACGATGGGCCTTGTTTTCGCCGCCTTGCTGTACCTCCCGGGAATGATCTGGTTCGACAACCAAACCATGGATTCTTTTTTCCGCTGGTGGGTGGTTCACCTCTGGGTGGAAGGCGTATGGGAACTGATCATGGGCGGTATACTTTCCTTCCTGCTCATCAAGATCACCGGGGTTGACCGGGAAGTGATTGAGAAATGGCTCTATGTCATCGTAGGCCTGACCTTCATTTCCGGCATCCTGGGGACTGGTCACCACTATTATTACATCGGAGCGGGTAAGACCTGGCTCCTGGTGGGTGGCATCTTCTCCGCGCTGGAGCCCCTGGCCTTTTTGGGAATGGCGCTGTTTGCCGTGGCCATGTACAGGAAAGGTGAGAAAAAGCACCCGAATAAAATCGCTCTCAACTGGACACTCGGTACAGCCATCGTATCCTTTGTAGGCGCGGGCTTACTCGGACTGGCGCATACGTTACCGCAGGTCAACATGTATACACACGGTACGCTGGTAACGGCCATGCACGGTCACCTTGCCTTCTGGGGCGCCTATGCAATGATCAACCTGGCCATCATCAGCTATACCCTGCCGAACCTCACCGGCAGAAAACTGTATGACAGCAACCGGGGAGCTCTGGCCTTCTGGCTTTCCAACATCGGCATGCTGGGCATGACCGTGGCCTTTGGGGTGGCCGGCGTGGCGCAGGTTTACATGGAGCGCATCATGGGAGTGGAATTCGGAGAAGTGCAGAAAGAAATACAGGTACACTTCTTCATCCTGATCTGCTGCGCCACCATGTTCACCACCGGCATCATTCTGTACATTGCCGAATTTGTAAAATACGGAACGCCGAGCGACGAAGCATTGGTCGCTGCGGCCTGATCACCCAACCCCTGCCCTCCCGGCTAAGGGGAGGGCATACACGATATCAGCACAACACCGGCGCTCCGGCCGGCGAATATTTCATCATCCGTATGAAACATACCCTATGAAATACGATAGCAGTGAAACATACCTCAAAGAAATGATTGATGCGGCAAAGAAGTCCTTGCCCTATTACCAGGCTACGGGCAAGGAAATAGAAGTTTTTGAAAGTTCGTACAGCAATAAGCTGCCGGTATTGCTCAAAGGGCCTACGGGCAGCGGCAAGTCCAGGTTTGTTGAATACATGGCCGGCAGACTGGGGAAAAAACTCATCACCATCAGCTGCCATGAGGAAACCTCCTCCACCGACCTGATCGGCCGCTTCATCATCAAAGGCGCCGAAACCGTGTGGCTGGATGGTCCTTTAACGACGGCCGTCAAGCAGGGCGCCCTGCTCTATCTCGATGAGGTGGCGGAAGCCCGGCCCGATGTGATCGTGGCCATCCATCCGCTCAGCGACCACCGCCGGGAGCTCTTCATCGACAAACTGGGTGAGACGTTTAAAGCGCACGATGATTTTATGCTCATCGCCTCCTTCAACCCCGGCTACCAGCGCGGATTCAAAGAGCTGAAGCCTTCCACCCGGCAACGATTTGTAGCACTGAGCTTCAGTTATCCCGGCGAAAGTATGGAAGCGGAAATTCTGGTGAATGAAACCGGGGTGGACAGCGAGAGCGCCAGGAAGCTGGTGGCGATTGCGAACAAGATCCGCAACCTGCGGGAGATGGGCCTCACAGAAACCGTATCGACCCGCCTGCTGGTGGATGCCGCGAAACTCATCCGCAGCGGCCTCCCGAAGCGTCTTTCGGTAAGGGTTGCCGTTATAGAACCCCTGAGCGACGATCAGGAAGTGGTGGAAGCCCTCTGCGACCTGGCCAACCTGATGATCTGAGCGAAACATGGCCCTCGATGAATTTTTATACGGGCGCATCAGCCGTTACTTTCTGCAGAAAAAAAGGAAGAAACTGGAGGAAGGCGAAAGCAGGGTGTACCTGGACCGGATCAGCAGCCGACTGACCCTCATCGCCCGGGCTCTCAGCGGGAAGCCGGTGGAGATTCTGCCTGCCGAACGCGAAGGCGGCTATAAAGACAAGGTGTACTTTCTGCCTGCCAGCTGCACCCTTTTTGATGACAAGGAAATCAACCTTGCCTTTTATTATTTCAGGGTGTTGTATCTATCGGTGCAACAGGAACTCAACATCAACCTTCCTGCTTCTACCCGTCCCACTACCGACGGAGAACAGGAACTGGCACGGGCGGCATCCCGGGAAGTTTTAAAGGAACTGTTTAAGGCCTATCCGGTATGTGAAGCGCTGCACGCCGATTTTCAGCGGATACTGGATGAAAAGGAAGGCAGGGGAAAATCCGACTATTCCTGGCTTTACGGCCGACTCATGCGCAACGAGGAAGAAAACAGCAGCGGCGATTTGCTCCTCCAGGTACCGGACAAAACCCCCGGCGCCAACACCATCAAGGCACAAACCATTGTAAAGTCAAAGGCGGTTGAAGAAATTAAAAGCATTGCGGTGGATACGAAGGCGCAGGAGGATTACGTACTGACCCATAACTTCGAAAAGGTGGAAACGGCCGATGAGTTCAGCGGCAGCTGGCGGGATTTCGACGGTGAAGACGAGCTGGAAAGTCACCAGGCCGCGCTCGACGAGTTAAACCTGAAGTTAACGGTACGGGTAAACGATACGGTGCATTCGGTGTACCAGTCGGAGTTTCTTGAGAACACCAGTGTGCCGGAGAGTGTCGGTACCGGTACGGAAGAAGCCTTTATTCCCTACGATGAATGGGATTACAGAAAGAAAATTTACAAGACCGACTTTTGCAAACTCTATCCCCAAAAAATAAAAGCCGGCGACGACGACTATTACCGCCGCACCCTGCGCGATTATAAGGGAATTCTGAACGGCCTGCGCAAAATGCTGAGCCACGTGAACAACCGCTACCAGCAACAACGCCGTCAGGCACAGGGCCATGAATTTGATATTGACAGCGTGACGGACTTTATCGCCGACCTTGCCTCCGGGCATACCCCGTCGGAAAACATCTACCTTTCTTCCCGCAAAAAGGAAAAGGACATCTCCCTTCTCCTCCTGCTCGATACCAGCCTGTCGAGCGATGCCTATGTGGACGGCAAGCGCATCCTTGACATTGAAAAGCAGATTGCCATTCTCTTCGGTGAAATACTTCACGAATTCAGCATTGATTTCTCCATTGCCGCCTTTCACTCCAACACCCGGAACCACAGCGCCTACCAGGTACTGAAGGATTTTGATGAGGGCTGGGAAAAATCAAAATACAACATCGGCGCCATTGAACCTGCCGGCTTCACCCGCATCGGTACGGCCATCCGCCACAGCGGAAGTTTGCTCGAAAAGCGAAATTCCAAAAGCAAATGGATGATCCTGCTCAGCGACGGGAAACCCAACGACTATGACCGTTACGAGGGGAAGTATGGCATAGAAGACATCAAACAAGCCCTGCGGGAACTCAACAGCCGGAACATTCACTCCTATGCGCTGGCGATAGAGGCCATAGCGAAATATTATCTGCCCCGGATGTTTGGACAAAATCATTACCAGATTGTATCCTCCACCGAAGCCCTGCTGACTTCCCTGGTGAAATTGTATGAGCGGATCAAAGAGCTGAAGTAGCACCAGGTGCTTGCATTTGGAATCATGCCGTGAGATGGATCCCGGTATCCAGCGATTCCCAACGGATCAGGAGGAGACGTTCTTCCCGAATTCCCCGGCAAGGTATTGCTCCACCAGTTTATTCCGGTCTATTTTATGGCTCACATTGTAGGGGAATTCCTCCACCACAATGATCTCCGCCGGAATCATGTAATACGGCAGACGGCGGCTGATGACCGGAAGAAGTGCTTCCCTGATGTCACAGCCCCTGGTATGCGAAGCAGATTTTACAAAGCTGATGATTTTCTTTACTTCCTTGTTTCGTTTCAGCGGCACCGTTACAGCATCCTCTATCCCGGAATGATCGCAGAGCACCTGTGAAATTTCATCCAGCTCAATCCGGAAACCGTGCAACTTGATCTGATCATCGTTACGGCCCAGGAAATAGATCATGCCGTTTTTGTAATACGCCAGGTCGCCGGTGCGGAAGGCGCGCTGCCCGTCTTCACGGACAAAGAACTTCTTTTCATTGAGGTCGGGACGGTTGTAATAGCCCGGCGATACATGCGGTCCGGCAATGATGAGTTCACCGTCCTCTCTGTCTTCGCCGCCGGTATCAATGAGGAGGGTACTGGCCGGCATCGGATAGCCGATGGGTACGGAGGCCTGCTGCGCCGCCATTTCCGGACTGATCTCTACCAGCGTAGTCACGATGGTAGCTTCGGTGGGACCGTAGGCGTTCATCACCCGGGCGCCGGGAAACTGCCGGTGCAGGAGGCTGCAGGTGCGGGAAGGAAGTTCTTCCCCCATGAATAAAAAAGTGTGCAGGGAAGGCATCTTCTGTCCGTTGAAAGCGGGATGACGCAGATAGATATACGCGAAAGAAGGCGTGGAGGTCCATACCGTGCAACGATAGTCCGTCACCCGCTGAAGAAACTGATCCTGATCCTTCGTGATCTCCGCGGCGCTCAGTACCAGGGTGCCACCCAGGGCAAACGCGTTCAGCAGGTCGCAGAGCGAAACATCAAAGGTAAAGGGCGCCTGGTTCAGAAAAACGTCGTCCGGAGTGAATCCAAAATCGCGGGTGGCCCAATCAACAAAGCAAAGCACGGAGCTCCGCAGGATCTGCACCCCTTTGGGTTCGCCGGTGGAGCCGGAAGTAAACATGATGTATTGCAGGATGTCGCCCTCAAAACCGGGACGCGTCGTGCGCTCCTGCCGTGGACCATGCTGCACCGCCTTCGCGTGAGGATCAATTTCTACAGCGCAGGAAATGCCATCCGGCAGGGGAAGGCCTGTGCAATTGACGATGACCTGCGCCCCGGTCAGGTCGATGATTTTCCGGACGCGTTCAACGGGATAAATTTTATCGATGGGCGTATAGGTGGTACCGGAGTGATAACAGGCGAGCATCGCCACCGCGAAAAAGGCTTCCTTGTGTCCGTAAATGATCACGGGCTCGCCTTCGGGAATAGCCAGCGAGGTGAATAGCCTGCTCAGGTGTACGGTCTCCGCTTCGAGGTCCTGCCAGCGAAGATCCCTGTCGCTACCGGCCAGGGCCAGCTTGCCGGCGGAGTGTGAGGTGTCGGTGAAACGATGATGGTGGAAGTCGAAGCGCATGGTTTATAGCAATGGGCAGCGGCCGCTGAAGATGTACAGTGAAACAGCCACCAGGTGAATCATGATGAAGATGCTGATGTAACGGATGGTCTGCGGAGGCAGCTTCCCGAAGAAGACGTCTTTCCCCTTCTTCCTGCAGCGAACGAGGTACCCGTTGTGCAGGGCAGAGTAGAGGCCAAACAACAGGCCGCTCAGCACAAAGTTCAGCTTAAAGCCGTTCCAGCAGCCCATGAGTAAAAAGGTGAGGGTAAGGGTGAAATTCTGTTTGGCAAGGGGGTAGGGCTTCAAAGATTTATAACGGCTGAGCCAGAGAAAAAGCGGAGTGAAGAAATAATCTTTCAGCCAGGCTCCGAGGCTGATGTGAAAGCGTCGCCAGAAATCCTGCGGATTGACCGCGAGAAAAGGATTGGTGAAGTTCACCGGCACCGTGATTCCCATCATACGCCCCAGGCCGATGGCCATGGAGGAATAGCCGGCAAAGTCGAAGAAGAGATAGGCATAATAGGCATACATGGCATTGGCCATGTG
>JAEUTF010000214.1 GCA_016788185.1 Bacteroidia bacterium
TTGGGCATTTTCAGCTGAAATTTAATTTGCGAAGGTAAAACAGGCCGTATAACCAGCCAAAAAGTATTTTTGATGAATGGGAAAAAAGGCTCCTCATCTTTTATATGCGGTACTTGACTGGGGGATGGGACATGCCGCCAGGAGCATTCCGGTCATTAAAGAACTGCTCCATGCGGGCGCCCGGATCAGCCTGGTGGGCGAAGGCAACTCCGGTTTCCTCCTGCAATCAGAGTTTCCCAGGCTGCCTTTTTACACCATAAAAGGAATCCAGGTAACGTATCCCACGCATCTCCCGATGTCGCTGAGTATGCTTCTCCAGACCTTTCACATTTCCCGGTCCATACAACGTGAACACAAAGCCATTGTTCAACTGGCTGATGAGATCCGGCCGGATGCCATCATCAGCGATAACCGCTACGGGGCCTATGTAGCGGGTTTGCCCTCGGTGATCATCAGCCACCAGCTTTCACTTCAGGCGCCTGAAAAACTCCCCTGGCTGAAATATTTCATCAACAAAGTCAACCATCATTACCTGAAGAATTTTGATGTGCACTGGGTTCCGGACTCGACCGGTCCTGACAACCTGACCGGCGAACTTTCCCACAACGAACTGGCGGTTAAGACCTACCATCCGGTGTATATCGGGCCTCTGTCGAGGTTTAAAGACCTCTCTTTTTCGGAAAATCATGAGCGTTATGAAGCACTGGTGATCCTTTCCGGGCCTGAACCACAGCGCAGCCGTATCGAAAATCTTCTGACCACCCAGTTGAACGAACTAAAAATCAAAACGCTGATGGTATGCGGAACTCCGCTCAAAAACAAAGCGGAGCCGGTGCAGCATGTTCAAAAAGTACCGCATCTTCAAAGCGAAGAACTTGCCTTTCACCTTCGGAACAGCAGGTACCTCATCAGCCGCAGCGGGCATTCCACCCTGATGGACCTTTGTGCGGTAAAGCGAAGCATCATCTGCATCCCCACTCCCGGACAAACCGAGCAGGAATACCTGGCCCGCCTGCATGCCGCGGCCGGGAAAATCGTATACATCAGGCAGGATCATTTGGATCTTCGCGAAGCCCTCTTAAAACTGGAACATTGCAGGCCCTTTGAGCTTCCTGTGAATGAAGGCCTTAAGCCGGTCATCAGAAAATTTCTGGACGGTCTCTGAGTTACGGTTTTTTCCTTACTTTCGCTACGTCTATTGGTTTTCCACCTGAATGGTGGAAATGAAAAGGGAATGTCGTGCAATCCGACAACAGTCCCCGCTGCTGTAAACAGCCCCGCATCGCAGGATGCCAGCCTGAAGCAATGCCACTGTCCGTATTTCCGGATGGGAAGGAGCCGAAAGGAATGCTGTGAGTCAGAAGACCTGCCAACAGATTTACCATGATCCCTTCGGAGGAAAGGCATTCACGTACGAAAAATCACCAGGACCCGTCCCGTCATCTGGTTGTGTTTCTCCGGAATAAAATCATGGCTGTGCATTTAACCAAAGAATCACCATGATAAAAAAAATCCCCCATGTACTGGCCTGTCTCCTGCTGCTCAGCGCCTGTGAAAAAGAAGAAAACAATAACAGCAACAGCCTCCCTCTGAACATGGACGGAGTTTTTATTGTTAACGAAGGATCATTTCAGGATGCCAATGCCAGCGTCTCCTTTTATGCCGACGACGGAAGTTCGTCAAACAGCGACCTGTACAAAGACGTAAACGGTATCGTGCTCGGCGACCTGCTGCAGAGCATGAGTATTTTCAATGAGAAGGCCTACCTCTGCGTAAACAATTCGCAAAAAGTGGTGGTGGTGAACATGGATAATTTTAAACGCATCGGAACGATCACGGGTATGAACAGCCCCCGTTATTTCGCCGGACTCAACACCGGCACCGGCTTTGTCAGCGACTGGGCCAGCAATTCGGTGTACAAGATCAACCTCAGCACCAATACCATCGTGGACAGCATCTCCTGCAACAACGGACCCGAAGAAATGATTGTTTCCGACAACCGGCTCTTCATCTGCAACAGCGGCGGCTTTGGCGACGACAGTACCGTGACCGTGGTTGACCTCTCCTCCTTCACTGTGAGCAATACCATTGTGACAGGTATAAACCCAACGCATATACGAAAGGATAGCAACGGGAAACTATGGGTACTTTGCAAGGGAAGTCTCGGAAGCGATTATACCCCGACCCCCGATGATGCCGGAGGCAGCCTGATCCGGATCAACCCCCAGACGCTTTCCATCGAAGCCAGCATTCCCTTCAGCTATGACCAGCATCCGATCCGCCTGAACATCACGGCCGACGGAAACACCTTGTATTTCCTGAACAGCAGCAGTCCGTATGGAGGCGCTGTATACCGGATGGGTATTAACGAAAATACGGTTCCGGCCTCCCCGCTCATCAACCGCGAGTTTTACGGACTGGGCATCCATCCCGGCAATGGTAACATTTATTGCGGCAAAGCGGTATTTACGTCCAACACCCACCTGCTGCGTTACGACAATTCCGGAAACCTGATCGACTCGGCTGAAGTAGGGATAGGGCCCAACAGCTTTGTTTTCAACTAATGCCCGACATAAAAAAAGAAGGGGACTCCGGAGAACCCCCTTCTTTTTCATCTTCTACCGAAGAAATCACTTCACAATATTCAGGTCCTGAGAATAAATTTTGTTACTCAGGTTGTTGGCCCGGTCACGGATATAAAACTCAAAGCGACCGGAGGTGCTCAGCAAAATGAGGGCGCTGGTATAATCCATGCGGTAGGTGACGGTTGCTTCAATGCCCTTGCTGTTTCCGGCAGGCTCGATGTACTGCATCCGCTGGTTGAATTTCACCTGTACGCTGTCGAAATAAATGCTGGTGTCACAGGCCGGACTGATGTCGATCACCTGCAACCATAATTTTTTAGGCCGGTAGCCCGCCCCGTTCTTTTCCTCATAGGAGAGATACAGGTTGAAATTATCAGCGCCGCAGCTGTTGTCGAATTCATTGTCGCTGAAGCCGATGTCACCATCCCCGTCTTTGAGGGAAAACACAAAATCAACGGCCGTATCCTGCCCTGCGGCATTTTTATAATTCGCGAACCGTTCAAAGGTGATTTCCGGGACCGGACTAAAGGACTCCTCCTTTCCGCAGGAAGCCAGAAAGAGCGCGACGACCCCAAAAAACAACAAGATTGTACTTTTCATCCCACGAATTTACAAAATTCCGCAGGCAATTGGTCAGCCGCCTGTCATTTCGGTTTGTAAACCAGCACCGAACGTTGAGCAGGGTGGAATATCTCCCCGGCCACCTCCAGGACCTCGCCGGCGCTGATTTGCGCTATTCGTGCGGTGATATCACTGAGGGTAATGACCTTGCCAAGGTTCAGCTGGCTTTTGGCCATGGAAAGCAAAACACTGAGGCGGTTCTCCTGGGCCAGCTGAATCTGACCAAGCAACTGTTCTTTGTACTGCCTGAACTGGGTTTCTCCGATCCGCTTTCTGCATAACTCTTCCAGTTCTTTTTCCATCAGCATTCTTGTTCTTTCAAAATGCTTTTCATCCGTGGCAAAATATACATGAAAAATACCGGTATCGGAGTAGGTATGGTAACCCGATTCGATGGTATAGGTAAAGCCGTACTTCTCCCTGATGTTGAGATTCAGCCTTGAGTTCATGCCGGGCCCACCGAGCAAATTGTTGAGAAGTACCAGCGTATACCGGCGAGGATCCCGAAGGCCGAATGCCGGACGCCCCATGATGTAATGCACCTGGTTGATATTTCTGGTCATCTCGTGTAGCGCCGGGCTGTATTTCCGGACGGGTTTCCGCGCATGCACCTTTCTCTTTGTTTTGGCATGACCCATGTATTTTGAAACGAGTTTCAACACCTGCTCCGCACCGATGTTTCCGCTCACGGCAAATACCATATGGGCGGGGTCGTACATGCGTGCGGTAAATTCGAGCAAGTCCTTTTTCCTGAATTTCCGGATGGAGTCTTCAGTACCAAGAATGGGATGGCCCAGGGTATGTCCCTTGAAAAGCTGGCTTTCAAAATCATCAAAAATCTGCTCATAGGGCGTATCCTGATACGACCGTATCTCATCGGAAATGACGTCTTTCTCCTTTTCAATTTCCTTTTCCGGAAAAACCGAATGCAGGGCAATATCGGCGATGAGTTCCAGCGCCCTTTCAAAGTAACGGTTCATGACGGAGGCATGTAAACAGGTTTCTTCCTTGGTGGTATAGGCATTTAATTCCCCGCCTACTACCTCCAGCCGGTTCAGGATATGAATGGCTTTACGTTTTGCCGTCCCTTTAAATAAATTATGTTCAATAAAATGAGCCAGGCCCTCTTTGCCGGGAAGTTCATCCCTGGTCCCGGCACGCATCAGTAAACCACAATGGGTTACAGCGCTTTCGGGATGATGCTGATAAACAATACATAGCTTGTTCGGAAGGAAATGAATTTCCGGATGGATCATTTGACAAACTTAAATCATCCCCCTGATACAAGCGGGCGCCGGCTTGAAATTTATGCCATCCGGCAGATCCGGAACAGAATCAGCTATAAAACAAAAAATGCCTTTATTTGTTTTACCGCACTATGAATCTGAGAAAAAGGCACCTGTTCCTTTTGTTCCTGCTGGCGCTGCCTTTTGAGGGGATGGCCCAGGAAATTGTTTTAAAAGGCCGTGTGTACAACGGCATCAGCAACGAGGAAGTACCCTTTGCAGTAGTCGTATTGAAAGATGGAAAGCAGGTGTATGCCGGCACTGCCGATTCGGCCGGACAGTACCTGCTCAAAGTACCGAAACCTGGTTTTTACAACCTTGAAGTCATTCAAAGCGGATTCAAAACCTATGTGAAGTTTGAAATCGAACTCAAACCCGAGCGGATGAATGAAATCAACATCCCGCTGGAGGAAAACAGAAAAACCCTGGAGGAGGTCACCATCAAGGCAGAAGCCTTTGTACGACGTGAAGAAAGTCCATTGTCCATGCGGAGCATCGGTGAAGCAGAGATCAAGCGCAACCCCGGTGCGAACCGCGACATCTCAAAAGTACTGCAATCCCTGCCGGGCGTGGCTTCTGTCGCCGTATTCAGAAACGACCTGATTGTACGGGGTGGCTCGCCCAACGAAAACCGGTTCTTCCTCGATGGCATTGAAGTGCCCAACATCAACCACTTTGCCACACAGGGTGCCTCGGGTGGCCCTGCCGGACTTCTCAACGTAGATTTCATCAGCGAAGTGGACTTCTATTCCGGAGCATTTCCTGCCAGCCGTGGCAATGCACTCAGTTCGGTACTCGATATTAAATTTAAAGACGGCAGAAGCGATAAAGCAGGTCTTTCTTTTACTCTGGGGGCCAGCGACCTTGCCACCACCTTCGACGGACCGCTTGGAAAAAAGTCCACCCTTATCGCCTCCTATCGCCGCTCTTATCTGCAGTTTCTGTTTGCCGCGCTCGGACTCCCCTTTCTTCCTACCTACAATGACTTTCAGTTCAAGTATAAATACAAACCCGATAACAAACAGGAATTTACCTTTCTGGGACTTGGGGCCTATGATGTGCTGGTCCTGAACAAAGAGGCCAACGAAACCGACGAACAAAAATACATTCTGGGCAACCTTCCCGAAAACCAGCAATGGAACTATACCCTGGGCGGCAGTTACAAGCGCTTTCTGGAGAACAGTTTTATCACCCTGGTCATCAGCCGGAATCATCTCAGTAACGGTGCCGATAAATACATCAACAACGACGAAAGTCTCAGCAGCAATAAAATCCTGGAATACCGCTCCGGAGAAATCGAAAACAAGTTCCGGCTGGAAAGGACATCTCTCAAAAACAACTGGAAAACCACTACCGGAATCAGCCTTGAACAGGCCGCCTATACCAACACAACATTCAACCGTCTGCCGGTCATCGGATCGGTGGAGTACTCCTCTTCCATCGATTTTATAAAATACGGCGCTTTCGCCCAGCTGAGCAAAACCTTTACCGGTGCAGGGTTGGTCCTGTCGGCCGGCCTGCGCTCGGATGCCAATACATTCGGGAAAAATATGTCCAATCCGCTGGAGCAGATATCGCCCCGGCTTTCTCTCTCAAAAACATTGGGAGAAAAGCTGAGTTTTAATGCAAACAGCGGAATCTACTACCAGGTACCCGCCTATACCATCCTTGGATACCGCGACAACAACAACGTACTGCAAAACGAAAAAATCAGGTACATCCGGGCGACACACCTGGCCGCCGGCTTCGAATTCCAGACCCGAAAATATTCCCGCATCAGCCTGGAAGGATTTTACAAACGATACAGCAATTACCCCTTTGGGCTGTCGGACTCCATCAGCATTGCCAACCAGGGCAGCGACTTCGGTGTGGTGGGCGATGAGCCGGTCGACAACCGCTCGGAAGGCAGATCCTACGGACTTGAGATCCTGTATCAGCAGAAACTTTTCAATGGACTCTATGGCCTGATCTCCTACACCTGGCTCCGCAGTGAATTCAGTAATCTGGACGAACGGTATATTGTATCGAGCTGGGATTACCGTCACATCCTGAGTATTACAGCCGGAAAAATTTTTAAACGGAACTGGGAGGTTGGGGTGCGTTTCCGGTTTAACAGCGGCAACCCCTACACGCCCTATGATCTGCAGGTTTCCTCCCTGAAAGAAAACTGGGACATCAGCGGACAGGGCGTCCTCGACAATAAAAAAATCAATTCAGTCCGGAACGGCAGCTTCCACCAACTGGACCTTCGGGTGGACAAGAAATACTATTTTAAAAAGTGGGTGCTTGACATTTACCTCGATGTCCAGAACGTATACAGCAGGGAAACCGAACTCGCTCCCTACGTGGATGTGATACGCGACAGCCAGGGTCAGGCGGTAAGCGATCCGGATGACGATACCCGCTACCTGGTCCGGAAACTGAAAAACACCAGCGGAACACTGATCCCAAGTATCGGCGTCATCGTTGAACTTTAATGCATCAGGGCTGCTGAATGGTTACCGGACCGCTGGTCACGGTATTGCTTTTATTCCCTGCTCTGTCTATCACATAAATGGAAAAAGTTGCTGTTTCCTGTGCCAGTGACGTATCGGTACGTGCCACCGTATTCAGTACTACATTCAGATTTCCTTCAATGGGAACTGCCGATCCGGAAGGTGCCAGTTGCTGAATGCGGTATTCGTAACGAACCCCGATGCGGTTATCGGTTAAAAACAGATTCTTAACATCCGGATCATTCTCACCAAGGTCCCCATCGTTATCGCGGTAGTAAACCCTAAAAACGATGGAATCGCTGAACTCCACCGCCACTTGGGGCTGCACGGCACGTAGTTCTATCTGAGGCACCTTGCTGGCAAAAGGATCATCGTCTTTCTGACGGCAGGAAGAGGCAGCCATCAGGACGGTCAACACCATCAACGCCATGATCTTTTGAACCAAAGCGCTTGACATCTTTCCGCGGAGCATGTGTATCGTCTTCATTTACTGAACCAGGAATGCGAAATACGTTTTATAGAAGTCCATCGTCTGATTTCTTGGAAACTCCGCCGGTAGTGCATGCAGCCCGTCGTTCATGTACACCCTGAAGTATACCGTGGTACCCGGGCTCCACTGAGTCGTATTGACCAGTACCTGCCATACTCCGTATGGCAACGGGGAAAACCAGGTGGCGTTGATGACCTGCGCTCCTGAGAAGTTATTTCTGTCCAGCGACCACCGTATTTCGTGAACGGTAAAATTCGCAGGATCGGTGGCTGAGGTTCCGTCAGCAGTATCAAGGGCCAGTAAGGGCAGATAGAAACTGGCATTGGCCGGAGCAAGGAAGGGCATGTACGATACGCCGCCCTGCCGTATGGTATCGATGCGGACCAGTGACGTGTTGAAGGCTATGTAACCGATGATGTTCGGAAGGAGATCGGGCTTCTGGGGGAGATCGCCGTTCACATCCGGGCAACCTTGCTGAATCCACTGCCGGATATGGTTGATATCGGAAGCGGGTAAACGGATGCCGTTAGAAGGCATGTAATCGCTGGTTGTGGTCAGCAGGCGTTCCAGCAGAAAGGAATTCGATTCATCACCGGGAATGACACGGTAAGAAAAGAATTTGAGGGAGTCGAGTGTCCGTTTGTTCACCCCCATGTACACCAGAGTGCTGAACGTACTTTGCACGGTTCTGAAATCCGGTTCGAAGGTGCCGTCGTGACAGCCCGGATTGGCGCATTTCGGGAAGAAAATATTTTTGTGCAGTCCGGTGATGGAGGCAGGATCCGGAACGGAATCGGTACTTCCACCCGGATTATAATTCACCGCATCGTATGGATTAACATTCTCTTCCTCTTTACCGCATGCCACAGCCAACAGGAGCAGCAGGGCCGGCAACAGCCTGCGGCACCGAAAAAAAGTAAAAACAAGAGCTGCTACGCGTTCCATGTGAATCGGTTTAATAAAAAGCCTGTGCGAGGTCGCACTGATTGTAATTTTTCAGGCCTGATGACATCGGTATGTTGTTGTCGAAACCCAGCAGGTTGGCAATGGCGGGTACGATTTCAGTACTTTCTCCGGCGGGCGTGTTGATGACAATGCCTTGCTTCACGACGGTGGGAGGTCCCACCACGAGACAGAAAATCTCCCGGGCCATCTGGTCACCACTCACGCCGTCTCCGGGTGCAGTATGATCAAGTGCCAGACGGCCGTATGCATCCAGTGAAGTGTTCGGATTGAAATTCCTGCCGTGCTCCGGAGCGATCACCATGACGGTATCATTCGCCATGCCCGGTGTACTCTGGATGATGCTCCAGAAATGCGCTGCGGCCCAGTCGGCTTTGCGCAGATTGTTGGCATACTGGCTGAAGTTGAAGTGCCCGATGTCGACATCCTGCATATTCACCACCAGCAACTCCGGTTTAAACCTCTGAATAATCTCTTCGGCAAACATGACGTTGTACATGTCATTGTTCATGGAGGCGCCGACGCCCCAGGGATTGATGTATTGCCCCGACTGGGCTTTGGCGTACAGGTCGGTAATGAATTGCTGAAGCTGAGCGGCCTCTGCCGGACTGTTCACCACGCCTGCAGAGGGATCCGTATAGCTTTTGTTGAAGACTCCATTGGAAAACTTACGGATATTCCGGATGGCCGCCTCCTCTGACGCACTGAAAGCGGCCGGATAACCCAATGCATTGAAACCATTCTGGCTGATGAGGAAATTCGGAGAAATAAAATTTGCCCCATAGGCGGGACCGTAGGATGGGTCGCTGCTGTAATTCAGTGCCGGATAGGGTCCGAGGGAATTGGCCACCCACCAGCAGTTCAATGCCGTTTGCTGCGGACTATTGTGCTTCCTGTAGTACTCAAACAGGGTGGGGTTGCGCGGAGCTTCACGGATATTCAGATCCGTATTCACGTATTGACCGGTTACCGCCACCGTATGTCCGTTGTAATGTCCGGTTGGCCCCTGTTTATAGCGGAATTGCCGGAACAGGGTACCGTAATTCTGCAACGGCTGGGACAAAGGGCCGGGAGGCAATGCATCCATGGCGGGTAAAATATCCGGGGAGATGGAACTGCCCCCGCTCAGCATGTTCGGCATCAGGTTGCCGTCATTAAACTGGACAGATTCAAGGTTCCGTACTCCACCGGCGAACAGCAGAAACACCACGTGGTTTACCTTTCTCAATCCACTGGCGGCAAAGAGCCGGCCACCGGGCAATAGCCAGGGTGCAGCCAGGGCACCGGCTGCGGCTACCCCCGCTTTTCTAATGAATTTTCTTCTGTCCATCATGTATCTTGCTTAGCACCTGCCATCAGTAATACCGGTACTCATCGGCGGTCATCAATGCATACCAGATGACCCGGGGACTCATCGCGGCGTTCAGCCGGATCTGCTCTTTCATGTAGTATTGCTCAAAGGCATCGGGGCTGCGGTTGTACAGTTTTTTATAGGTACTCACGACAAACTGCAGCGTATCGCCATTGACATGCGGAAGAGCCGGAATCTGTACCCCCGGCCGGGTGAGAAAGTTCAGCAGTATACGGTCTTCGATCAGTTTCTTGTCGCCGAAAGCCTGGTACACGGTGTTCAATTGTATCAGTTCCTGCTGCGGTATCTGGGTGCCAAAGAGGTCGGCCCAGGCAATGGTCAGGAATTCCGTGGTGCTTTTGGCATTGCTTTTTCCACTTCCGGCTGAGGAAACCGTTACCGGATTGACTTCATACAGGTAATCCACTTCCTTTTCACAGGCTGTGAAAAGCACGAAGAGCAGGAAGAGTCCGATCCACAATTTCTTTTTCATGTTCCTGTCAGTTATCAAGGCCGGCGAACTCATCGGTAGCCAGTACATCTTTCTGTACCGCTTCGAAATCGAGACTGTTTCTGTACTTCAACGCGGCCGTACTCATCTCCATCGAACCGGGGGTACGGAGCAGGTAATCCTCATACACTCTCCTGACGGCCCCTTCAAAATAATCGTCGGAATCAAAAAAGATGCTGAGGTAATCGTCTTTGGAGGCGCCGGTCTGCAGAAAGAGTATCGCATTGCTGCCGTTGAGCATACTCACTCCGCTGCTTTGTTCATCCAGGGTAGGGTTGCGATCCAGGAAATGCTGAAAAGAAGAAATCACGAAATTATCGGCCCCCATATTGATCTGATCGTAGAAGTAATTATTGATCATGACCGCTTGCATTTCACGGATGGACACAAGACCGCCCACGTAATCATAGGAGACATTGTAAAGGGTTTGCAGCCGGTCGCGCTCCGTCTGAATCACCGGCCAGAAGGCCTGGTTGGTGGAATCGCCAAGCAGGAAATCGAAGATGGCAATCTGGACGCCGATGTCGCTGCTGTCAATATTATTCAGCAGTTCCAGCCTCCAGCGGTTTACCTGCCTCCATGCATAATCCGAACCTGAAAAAACAATATCCAGGAAATCATACCGGCTTTGCATACTCAATCCTTCGCTCTTCAGTAAGTCATAAGCCTGCTGAAACTCCGTGCTGTCGGGTTCACGACCCAGTACCAGAATATACGTTCTGTTGATGTAATCCTCGTACACCGTCGTTTCAATGGTGGTATCGGGTGGTGCCTGATTGGAAGGGACGGTTTCCAACTCCGACTTGCTGCAGGCGAAAAAAAACAGCAGGGAAAGACCAAACAGTAAATGGGAAACCCGGATATGCATCATTCAAATATAAACATCACAAAAAGAATAACGAAAATCCGTTAAAAAACTTATTCACGGCCGGCCCTGAATTTGAATCCCGGCCGTAAATAAGCAACAATTCACGATAGTTTAATGTGTCATCATGCCTACATGGACTCTGCAATCATCTTGCATTCGATCACCTGCTTCTGATTAAACTCCAGGGTCATCTTTTTATAATTGATCAGATCGACAATGGTGCCAATCAGACAAAGGCCTCCGGTAAACAGGTAGAGCACGCCCATACCCACCTGTCCCAGCATGAATCGCTGCACACCGGCCACTACTATAAAGCCCAACAAGGTACAGATCATGATGGTTTGAGGATCCTTCCGGCGGCCCTGGTAGAGCAGGATGAAGTTTTTTTGCTTTTCTTCAGTCAGATCCTTGGTAGCCTCCTGAATAAAGAGCATTTCCTCCGATTCGATACCGGGCAAGGACAAGAGCAGGTTGTTGTTCATGGTGCAGGGGTGTTGTTTTTAAGGTTTTATTCGCTTAGACTTCCGTTCCGACATGAAAGAAAGTTCATCAGCAATGATTTTTAAGATTTTTTCCGGGGGAAGGACGTCTCCGGACCACAAGCCGGCTTGCGGCAAAGGAAAGCCCGGTCGCCGCCCCGACCAGCTGTCCTGTTCTCCACATCAGTATCAACACGGCCGGGCCGCCCATTGGATGTTCCCGAAAGGACGTACTGAAATCTCCGTGCAGAAAGAAAGACATCGAATGACCGAGGCCACAACCCGGGCACCATTTGAAATCCAGATAACGAAAAACACAAAGATTAAGGTGCTCCGCGGCCGGGTCAATACCGGCCAGGTAACACAGCGCGCCCATCCAGCAAAGCATTTCAAATGGAATTTTCTTCATGTTTACAGCCGGTTAAATTAGAACTTGAAACTGAGAAAACAAAAAAGGCATCTTCCTTCCCGGAAAATGCCTTTTCGCTCCTGACCGGATGGATCAGCGGCTCATCTCCGCATAATAGTGGAAAAAAAGCGGAATGGTTTCAATGCCCTTCAGGAAATTAAAGACGCCATAGTGCTCATTGGGACTATGAATAAGATCGCTGTCGAGACCAAAACCCATCAACACACTTTTCAGGCCCAGTTCCTTTTCAAACAGTGCCACGATGGGGATACTTCCGCCGCCACGGGTAGGGATCGGTTTCTTGCCAAAAGTTTCTTCCATGGCTTTCGAAGCAGCCTTAAAGGCCAGCGAATCGGTTGGCGTCACCACGGGCTCACCGCCGTGATGGGGTCTGACTTCCACTTTTACACTTTTCGGCGCAATGGACTTAAAATAGTCGGCAAAAAGCCGGGTGATATCATCTGATTTCTGGTTGGGCACGAGACGCATGCTAAACTTGGCAAAGGCCTTTGAGGGTAACACGGTTTTGGCACCCTCACCTGTATAGCCCCCCCAGATTCCGTTTACTTCAAAGGTAGGCCGGATTCCTGTTCTCTCCAACGTTGTAAATCCCTTTTCACCGTACACGTCGTCTACCTGCAGATCCTGTTTAAATTCATTCAGATCGAATGGCGCCTTGTTTAGCTCTTCCCTCTCCGAAGCGCTCAGCTCCAAAACATCCTTGTAAAACCCGGGAATCGTTATGTGATTGTTTTCATCTTTCATCTTTGCGATCATTTCGCACAGGATGGCAATGGGATTCGCAACGGCTCCGCCATATACGCCCGAATGAAGATCGCGGTTGGGACCTGTCACTTCCACTTCCACATAACTGAGTCCGCGAAGACCGACATCGATACTCGGCGTGTCATTGGCAATGATCGAGGTATCCGATATAAGAATCACATCACCACCCAGTCGGGCTTTGTTCTCCCGGATCCACAAGCCCAGATGGGCGGACCCAATCTCCTCTTCTCCTTCAATCATGAATTTTACATTGCAGGGCAGCGAATTGGTTTTCATCATGAGCTCGAACGCCTTGATGTGCATGAATACCTGGCCTTTGTCATCGCAGGCTCCCCGGGCATAAATCTTTTCATCCCTGATGACCGGTTCAAAAGGAGGCGAATCCCATAATTCCAGCGGATCAGGAGGCTGAACGTCGTAATGACCGTACACCAAGACCGTGGGCCACTGTGGGTTCATAATTTTCTCTCCATACACCACAGGATGACCGGGTGTGGGACACACTTCCACGTTATCGGCTCCGGCAGCTTCGAGGGCTTTCTTTACATATTCCGCCGCACGGGCCACCTCTCCTTTGTACTTGGAATCGGCACTGACAGAAGGGATCCTCAAAAGATCCATCAATTCCGCCATAAAACGTTCTTTATGCTGTTCAATATAGGGCTGGATGCTGTTCATAAATCGCTTTTTTTGAGAGACAAAAATAGTTGATCAGACGCTTCTCTTTGTACTTTTATTGCTGATTAAATTGCTGAGATTTCCATGCAAGAAAAAATCACAAAAATACCAATGCGCTACAAATCAATGGATTCGGAATCCATCTGGATCCCTTTCCTGCTCTTGATCACTTCGCTTTTGTTGCAGTCCGACATTCTTTCGGCTCAAACGCCCACCAATGACAATTGCAGCGGAGCCACCTTTATCTACCTTGACCAGACCGGAAACACCTGCATAAACGACAGCAATATGCTGGCCACCGCTGACGGACAATCGAATACCTGTGACGCGGGTGTCGTGGCCCCCTTGCCTCCGGGTGGTCACGATGTGTGGTACTCGTATGTAGTGACCGGCACCGTGAATACCATTACGGTGACACCGATTGGCAGCAATCCCGCTCAGAAAGTTTCCCTTACCGTCATCAACGGCAACTGCTCGGGAGGCATCAGTACCAATGTCTGCAATACGGCCGCGACCAGTGTGGATCCCGCATCCCTCGCCTTCACCTCCTTCGCCGGAACACAGGTCTGGTTTTATGTTACTTCGCTCGAAGCCGACGGTGAATTTCTGGTTTGCATCAGCAGTACCAACGGTTTTATCAATCCGGATCTGGATTGCAACAATGCCACACGACTTTGCAATACCTACGACTTCAGCAGCCCCGGAAGCACACAACCCGGGATTTCCGTGACTCCTTCCTGCTTTAACTCTCCCCCGGTGCGTCCGTTCTGGTACAAATTCACCGTGGGATACAACGGACCGCTGGAGTTCACCGGCTTTCCGACCAATATCGGAGGATTCCGCTGGGCGCTCTTTGACGTAACGACGGGATGTCCGGGAGTGGAAGTGGCCTGCAACAGCGTTTACGATCCCTTTCTGCCATTTGGCATGTCCACATCCGTTAGTAACTGCAGCGGGAGCCCCTATTGCCCTCCTGTGAATGTAATTTCAGGCAGCACCTACGCGCTCATGGTTGACGACACCTCACAGAACGGTTCCGGCTTTGATTTCACCTGGGGCTATGGCGTACGCATGCTGCCTACCGCCGACTTTACCGTTGACAGTCTTGAAGCCTGCGGCGAACTTACAGCTGATTTTAGCGAGAACAGCGAATACACTCCCTCGACCATCTGGAGTTTTGATTTTGGCGACTCCAATCCCCCTATCAGCGGAGTAGGCGCGAACCTGAATCTGCCCTCCCACTATTATGGCCCGGGCACCTATCTCGCCTCGCTGACCCTCACGGAAATCAGCGGCTGCTCACACACCTTCAGCAGACAAATCATCGTCAAGCCTAAGCCGGCCATTTCACTTACAGTCAATGACGACAGCCTCTGTTTCGACGGGGTCAACGCGGTATCGGCTTCCTTCAGTGCCAGTAGCAGCAGTTCTTCCCTTGCCTACGACTGGACGTTCCCGGGCAACAACGGTGTGTTGATTACAGGCCCCGGTACGGCCACCGCATCCTGGAATACTCCGGGCACCTTCGTTGCAGGACTGCAAGTCACGGAAAATGGCTGTGCCTCCGATACCGCCCGCGATACAGTATATATTTTTGATCTGCCGGCCTCCGACTTTACCTTGCCTGATTCGGGTTGCACCGGCACCGACGCCGGAGTCAGCTACACCGGGGGAGCAGGCAGTCAGGCCAGTTATACATGGAACTATGCCGGTGGAACCCTCACTAACCAAACCGCTCAGCAATTTGACATTTCCTGGGCTAACCCCGGCGTATATACGCTAAGTCTGACGGTTAGTGAAAACGGTTGTTCCGGGCCTGCTTTTTCCGACTCCATACGCATTTTCGACACCCCCGTCATTGCCATTCAGACTCCTTTGCAGGTCTGTGAAGGGGAAACCCTGAATGTTGCTCCATTGGCTACCGGAGCGCCGGCCGGCTCTGTTTTTACATGGGATTTCGGCAACGCCACCTTCAACGGCGGTTCACCCAACGATGGAAGCAGTGGAAACTTCAGCTGGAACATCCCGGGCATCACCTATATGACCGCACAGGCGCTGAGTCCGGAAGGCTGTCTGTCGGCCAAGGACTCCATCTCCATCACGGTAAACACCCGACCCGACGCCACATTTTCCGTCAGTGATACCACCCTATGCGGCGCCGATACCTGTATCCTGAATTACTCCGGGAGCGCCCCACTCATCGGCAGCAATTTCACCTGGGACTTCGGCGGTGGCAATCTGCTGAATGCTACCAATCCCTGGGGACCGCTGGAAATAAATTTCCCGGCCCCCGGTATTTTCCCGCTCTATCTGGTAGTTGATGACAACGTTTGTCTTTCAGACACATTGCGCGACACGGTTCTGGTTGCTTCGTATCCTGTGTCGAATGCCGGCATCGATCTGAACACCTGTGCAGGCCAGTCTATTCTTATCGGGTCGGCGCCGCAGGCGGGGTATCAGTACACCTGGGCTCCGGCGTCGTTCCTGAATACCCCTACCCTTTCGAACCCGCAAGCCAACGTTCCCTACAATGGGACCATCGACACCACTGTTCAGTTTGTACTCAGCACGAGTCAGGGTTTTTGCACGCGGAATGATACCATGCAGCTTACAGTCCATCCTGTTCAACAGGCGTTTTTCATTCCACCCGATCCCCAATGTGCCGACGGAAACAGTTTTGATTTCAATCCTTATTATGGGCTTGTAACGGGAGCGGTATTGACCTGGATCATCGGCAACGACACCCTCAGTGGCGGCCAGGTACAGAACTATACTTTCACGACAGCAGGCACCCAAAATATCACCCTGCAAACTCAAACGCCGGGTTGTCCGGCGGATCAGCATACGGCAGCTGTGGTGGTGAAACCCAATCCGGTAGTGAATTTTAGTGTTAACCTGAACAGCGGCTGTGTTCCCCTCGATGTCAGCTTTCAGGATTTAAGTCCTGTTCTGCCCGGGGCCGGCTACCTCTGGAATTTTGACGATGGGATAGTCTCCTTTCAAAACAACCCTGTTCATACCTACTCCACTGATGGCAGCTTTTACCCCACCCTGACCATCACCAGTGCCGACACCTGCTCCGGCACTGATACACTCACGAGCGGAATCCTGGTTTTCCCGGCTCCGTTGGCCCTCTTCACCGCGCAACCCCTGGTAGCCACCGACCTGAATCCGCTTTTTCATTTCGATGCGATGCACCCGAATACCAATTGCTATTTCGATTTTGGCGATGGAAGCGGTGACAGCAGTTGCAGCACCAGCCAT
>JAEUTF010000224.1 GCA_016788185.1 Bacteroidia bacterium
GTGTGGGACAAAGTCCTGCAGAAAATATCACTGGAAGGGGTTGAGCGCCTGCTCATCCTTGGAATGGGTGGCGGGAGTTCCATTGAACTGCTGCGTACCAAATACCATTACCCGGGAAAAATTGTGGCCGTTGAACTCGACCCCGTGATTGTGGATATCGCTGCCCGGGAATTCGGGATCAAAAAAAACAAAGACCTGAACATCCTCTGTATGGATGCCTTTGTCTATGTAAAAAAAAGAAGCCGCGCGTTCGACCTGGTGCTGGTGGATCTCTTCATCGACCACCGCGTTCCCGATGAAATCCTGAAACCGGATTTCTGGACTGCGCTGGCCAAAAAAATCAACACGGGAGGTCAGGTATTGTTCAATGCCTTCGAAGACGTGGACCAGTTAAAAATAATCAGCGAAGCCCTGCAGGCAGAAGGGATGAGCACCCGTCTGTATGCGAAAGTCAACGGGGCCAACACGGTGCTGTATGCCAGAAAATAAAGGATGACGGTTCTTACCTTCCGCCGCGCCACTCAGGTGGATGTATACACTCTGAAATGTTGGAAAAGACCTTTCATTTGAATTATTTTGCAAGACCGATTCAACAGGATGAATAGATTCCTTTACAGGCGGGCCGGCGCCTTTCTCACACTGGTCCTGAGCATGGCCATTACACTCAGCAATGCCAATTTCGGGGTGCTGGGTTTTGCCGATGCCGCGGAGTTCGCCCTGCTGAGTGAACTGGCCGGTATCGCCCATGCTCCGGGCTTCCCGGCCTATATCCTCCTCTCCAAAGGTTTCACCCTGCTTACCGGCATGATCGGCGTGGAGCACATCGCCAGTCTGGTACTTTTCAGCGCCCTCTGCATGGGACTGGCCTCCCTCCTGCTTTACCATTCCGTCATGATCCTCTTAAAACACAGTTTCGGCGAACTGAAAGAAAGCCAGCTGCATTTCATTGCGGTTTGCAGCGCGCTGAGTCCTGTATGCGGCGCCACGCTTTGGCACTGGTCGCACTCCGTAGAGGTGTACAGCCTGCAGGTACTGTTTACGGCCATGGTCTTTTACGGGCTTTGCCTGCGGGAAGATGGAGAAAAAAACAAAGGGATGATCTGGACGGCCACCGGCTTTGCACTGGGACTGGCCAACCACCACCTCACCATGTTTCTGCTGGCCCCCTTCATCGCCCTGCTTTGGCCCGGAGGATGGCTGAAGAAAAAAACGGCGGTGAAGAAAAATCAGCCTGCAGCGGGAATTGACTGGACGGAACTCCGGGGTACAGACGCCGGGCGGACCCTCCTGCTGAGCACCGCAGTCCTCCTGCTCTGTTACGGCTGGATGTATTTCAGGGCATCCGCCCGCCTGGACTTCGCTTTCGGGAGTCCGGATACGTTAGACCGCCTCTTTTACCATCTGCGCGGCGGCGCCTGGCTCACCAATACTCAGGCGGTGGTAAAGGGCATTGCCGCCATGCGCCTTCCTTATTTTGCCCGGATCAGCTTTGAACAGTTCTTTCTTTCCGGAATTTTCATGCTGATGGGTGTTCTCTACCTGGCCACCTCAAAACGCCACCGGCTCTGGATCAGTGTCTGCGCCTATTACCTGATCCTTTTTCTGTACCAGCTCCGCATCGACCAGACGGCCGATACCGATGCCTATCTCTGCACCCCGTTTTTCCTCCTGGGTGCGCTGGTTCCCTTCGGCATGGCCCGGCTCTGCACCTGGCATCCCAAAGCGCAGTATGCACTCCCGCTTTTTGTGATCATCCCCTTCTTCGTTAATTTTCAAAAAACCGACCTGCGCGACTTTGACCTGAGTACAGCCCTCTTGCGCGATCTGGACCGCTCCGCCGCGCCAGGAAGCATTGTGATCATAGCCGACTGGACCAATATCATCAACTACAACTATGCACGCCTTTCACAAGGTTTCCGGAAAGACCTGTGTGTTCTGAACTATGATTTGAAATTCACCCACCACGATTTGTTCCGCAGAAACTATCCCGATGTTTACAAAGCGGTGGCGCCGGCCTACGATCACTACATTGCCATGCTGGAGCGTTATCATCCCGAAGAAATCTACAATACAGGTTGCACACTCGATCAGCCCGACCTCCTGAAAGCGTACCTCCAGCTCATTGCCGGCCTCCAGAACTTCTGTCTCCGGAACAACAGGTCTTTTCTCGCCGACCCCAAAGCCTATGTCTTCCTCAGCCAGCAGGGTGCTTTCCCGGCCCCGCAGATCAGCGGAAGTTATGTCTCCGACCGGAAAGGGATTGGAAACGATGAATTCCTGAAGCTGGAACACCGGTGGCTCAGCAACCGGCATGTGCTTTCCGATCCCTCGGCGGCCGACAAGTTAGTGGATCTGGAGGCCGCGTTGGATTTCCAGCGCATGTACTGGCAGCAAAGCGGCGACAGCGCCAGATACAGCCTGGCCGATTCAAAATACCGGAGCATTAAAAAGATTCAGAAACAGATGAAAAAGAAAATGGCCTTTCTGTTCCGGCGACCCTGATGCGCCTGCTCCTGAAAATAGTACTTCGCTACCTCCTGCCCTTCGCTTTGCTGGGAGTGGTTCTGTATGCTGCTGTGAATTTCCGGCTGGTGCAGTATGGTTTTGCTCAACTGAAAGGACAGGCGAAAATCATCCTGGGCGCAAGAGACATTGATGTGGTACTCGGGGATCCCGGCTTCCCCGACAGTCTGAA
>JAEUTF010000226.1 GCA_016788185.1 Bacteroidia bacterium
TTCATCATTTCATCGAGGATGGCTTTCCAGCGTTCGGGCTGAAAAATGGAAACCTGCTTCTCTTTTTTCAGTTCACCGATCTGCTCTGAAAAATGCAGGCGCTCTTTGAGGAGCTTCAGGATCTCCTCGTCGAGGCGATCGATTTCTCTTCGCCAGGATTCCAGTTGTGCCAGGCTCAACGGGTCGGTGGCTTTGGCATGACGGGGATGCAGCTTCGACAGAAGTTCTTCGAGCCTTTCGGGCGTCACCTGCTGTTGTTTGTCGGTTAAGGCGAGATCGGGCTGGATGTGCGTTTCGATCATCCAGCCATCGTAATTGAGATCGAGGGCCTCCTGTGCCACACTCTGCAAAAGGGGTCGTGCACCCGCAATGTGGCTGATGTCGCAGATCATCCGCAGGTCGGGCATGAGGGAGCGCAGTTCAAAGGCCAGTTGCCAGCGCGGATGATTCCTGAACTCAGTGGTTTCAAAGGAGTGGAACCCGCGATGTATGGCCAGCACTTCCGCCTTCACCGCCGCCTTCACCCGCTCGATGGCGCCGCGCCAGAGTTCTACATCGGGATGAATGGGGTTTTTCACCATGACGACGATAGAGGTACCGCGCAGCGCATCGGCCACTTCCTGCACAAGAAAGGGGTTTACCGTGGTGCGGGCTCCGATCCATACGGCATCGAGACCGGCTTCCAGGCAGGCTTCCGCCTGCTTTGCATTGGCGGCTTCGGTCATCACTTTCATGCCCGTTTCAGCGCGCACCTCCCGGAGCCAGGCCAGCGCTTCTTCGCCCCTGCCTTCAAAGGCGCCGGGACGTGTGCGTGGCTTCCATACTCCGGCACGGAAAATGGCCTGCGGGTATCGGGACGCAATTTCACGCGCCGTGGCCATCACCTGCTCGCGGCTCTCGGCGCTGCAGGGGCCCGCCAGCAATAACTTTCCGGATATTTCTGAACGATCCATCGGCAACAATTAATCAGCTTTCCACTGTTTGGTCTTCTTCTTGTAACGGACAAAGAGATAAAGTGTGATCAGCACCAGCTGCGCGATGAGCAGCGCGGGAAGCTTTTCCCCCAGGGCCACCCATCCGGCCTGCTCCTGAATGTATTTGCCGATGAGCCACAAAGCGGCGGTGGACCAGATCAGGGTGGTGCCGTATTCCTTGATCCATACCCGCTTCCAGCGGAAGGTCATGGAACGCAGGGTGCTGCCGATACCGCGGAGACCGGGTACCCAGCGGTTCACCTTGCGCATGTACTCACGGTAGGGCTCTCCGAATTTATTATCCAGGAAGTTTTCTTCCGCCCTGACGATGGCCTGGTAAAAAAAGAGAAAGAGGGGAATCAGCAGGAAAATGAAAATGCGGCTGTTGGACATCAGGCCCAGCCCGGTGATCATGAGGATATTGCCCACGTATAGCGGATTGCGGCAATGGGAGAAGATGCCGGTGGTTACGAGGTCTTCCGCGTATACCCGTCGGTCACGTCCGCCACGGATGATGTACACGAGGCCGATGGTGGTCATGCGGGTAAGCTGCCCGCTGAGGCCGATGATGAATCCTGCGATGAGCATCGGGAGTCCGTTGGAGAACAGCAGCGGAGAAGGCAGAAACAGCAGGGCGTAGAACAGTGGGAACAGGATGTTCCGGTAATGAAAGAGGAAATTGCCGAGCCTGACCATTATTTTACGGCGATGATGCCCACGAAATTGTACCACTTGAAAAAGATTTCGGTCTGGCTGAAGCCGGCGGCCTTCAGCAGCTCGATATTCTCCGAGAGCCGGTAGGGAATCAGCACATTCTCCAGCGCCTCGCGTTTCTGTGAAATTTCCATTTCACTGTAGTGGTTGCGGCGCTTGTAATTGTAGTAATAGTCGATAAAGAGCCGGTTGAGCATGGAGCCTTCGCCGAGTACTTTCTCCACCAGCAGAAAGCAGCCTTGCGGATTGAGCTGCCGGTAAATTTCATGAATCAGTTTCTCCCGGTACAAGGGACGGATGAACTGCAGCACCAGGCACATGACCACCACGGAAGGATTGTCGAGCAAGAGGCCTTTGTTGATGTCCGCATTGATCACTTCGAACGGACGTTTGAATCCGGCCTGGCGGAAGTTCTCCTCGCATTGCTTGGCCATCTCCGGCGAATCATCGATGCCGATGAATTTCACCTGCTCCGGCACCATCTTGTCAAATCCCATCAGCGTGGTACCGGTAGAGCAGCCCAGGTCGTATACATTCGTACCCTCTACGGCGAAATCCCGGGCCAGTTCGGCCAGCATGCGCTGCATTTCGTTGTAATAGGGCACGGATCGGGACACCATGTCATCAAAAACCTCAACTACTTGCTGCCCGAATTCGAAATCATTGATTTTCGGCAATGCATCGTGGAAGATCTGATCTTTATTTTTCATGAGAATGATTGCAATCGTTCGTCAATTTCCCGAGGGCGGAAAAACAACCCGGATCCGGGCAATGCGTTCAACAGGAGAGTAAATTTAATCTTTAATTATCTCCCCGGAAGGTATTCATAAAAAAAAACGGGCAAAGAATTTAAAATTCATTTGCCCCTCACCTGTTGTGGAATCCGATCTGATAAAGATCAGTCCGGTCCTTTTAAACGGTCATGATTTCTTTCTCTTTTGCCTCGAGGTGCTTGTCCACTTTGGCGATGTAATCGTCGGTGATTTTCTGTGTTTTTGCTTCTGCCTCCTTGGCCACATCTTCGGGCAGTCCGCTTTTCTGCGCTTTCTTGATGTTCTCATTCGCATCGCGGCGCAGGTTGCGGATGCCTACCTTCGCATGCTCTCCTTCGGCCTTGGCTCTCTTCACCAGGTCCTTCCTCCGTTCTTCGCTGAGGGGCGGTACAGAAATACGGATCAGCAAACCATCGTTGGCAGGAGTTAGTCCGAGATTTGAATCGATGATGGCCTTCTCGATGGCCTTGATGAGGCTTTTCTCCCAGGGCTGAATCACGATGGTACGTGCTTCCGGCGTGTTGATATTGGCCACCTGGCTGAGGGGCGTCATGGAACCGTAATAGTCCACCAGCACACCGTCCAGCATGCTGGGAGAGGCCTTGCCGGCACGGATTTTTACAAGTTCCGATTCAAGGTGCGTGATGGCTTTCTGCATGTGATCCTGCATGTAATCGAGGATCGGTTTAACATCGTTCATGGTATGCTTAATAACGGTTAATCTCCGGTGTTGGCTTACGAAATTACAAATTGATATGAATATGGCTCAGGGAGGATCACTGCAAGGGCGGGTTCAGCGGGAACGGAGGGCGCTAAGGCCAGGGCGACAGAGTGGCTTGCAGTATCTGAGTCCTTCGCCGGCACAACTTTTCCCTGCCTACATGGTCACCAGTGTACCGACTTCCTCGCCCTTCACCACTTTGCTGAGGTTACCGGCCTTGTTCATGTCGAACACGATGATGGGCAGTTTGTTTTCCTGGCACAGCGTAAAGGCGGTCATGTCCATCACCTGCAGATTGCGTTCATAGGCTTCCAGGAAGGTGAGTGTGCTGTAGCGCGTGGCCGTTTTGTCTTTCTCGGGGTCGGCGGTATAAATGCCATCCACCCGGGTACCTTTGAGGATCACGTCGGCTTCAATTTCGATGGCCCGCAGCGAGGCCGCAGTATCGGTGGTGAAATAGGGGTTGCCGGTACCGGCGCCGAAAATCACCACCCGGCCTTTTTCAAGGTGACGTACCGCCCGGCGGCGAATGAAGGGCTCACAGATGGCCTCCATTTTAATGGCCGACTGCAGGCGGGTGAGTACCCCGATGCCTTCCAGCGCACTCTGCAGGGCCATGGAATTGATGACGGTGGCCAGCATGCCCATGTAATCCCCTTGTACCCTGTCCATGCCGCCTTCGGCGGCCTGCAGCCCCCTGAAAATATTGCCCCCTCCGATCACAATGGCGACTTCCACCCCAAGCTCCGCAACGGCTTTAATTTCAGCAGCATACTGGGCCAGGCGCCGGTTGTCGATGCCAAATTGCTTGTCGCCCATGAGGGCTTCGCCGGAGAGTTTGAGGAGGATGCGTTTGTATTTCATAGGGAGTTCAAAGGTAAAAAAGAAATGCAATGCGATCCTGGTGGCGCCCGGGTTTGCTTCCCGTCTCCCTTCCGTTTCTTACCCCGTTCAGATGTCCGTCATGTTCCGCATGATATCTTCCAGCGTCTCCCGCCTTCTGACCAGGTGCGCCTTCCCTTCCAGCATCATGACTTCGGCAGGGCGTGGCCGTGAGTTGTAGTTGTTGCTCATGGTATAGCCGTAGGCGCCGGCATTGAGGATGGCGAGAATGTCGCCTTCCCGTACCTCGTTGAGTTTACGGTCGAGGGCGAAGGTGTCGGTTTCGCAGATGTAGCCCACCACGGTATAGATGCGGGGGGTTCCCTGGGGGTTGCTCAGGTTGATGATGTGATGGTAGGCATCGTAGAACATCGGGCGGATGAGGTGATTCTGTCCGGAATCGACCCCGACGAATACCGTGGCTGTGGTTTGCTTGATCACGTTCACCTTGACCAGGAGATAGCCGCTTTCGCTGACGAGAAACTTCCCCGGTTCGAACCAGAGTTCCAGCTCACGTCCGTACTCGCTGCAGAAAGCCTGAAACCTTTCGGTGATGACCTTTCCGAGTTCCTCCACATCGGTCACCACATCGTCTTCCTTATAGGCCACCTTGAAGCCGGAGCCGAAATCGAGGAATTCAAGATCCGGAAACTGACCGGCCGCGTCGAAGAGCAACTCCGCCGCGCGGATAAAAACGCCCGAATCCAGAATATCGCTGCCGGTATGCATGTGCAGTCCGTTTACGCGGATGTTCTCTTTCGCCACGATCCGCAACACGTGCCGCAGCTGGTGAATGGATATCCCGAACTTTGAATCGATGTGTCCGGTTTGAATGTGCGCCGTACCGCCGGCCACAATGTGCGGGTTGATGCGGATGCAGCAGGGCACGGCATTCCCGTATTTATGTCCGAACTGCTCGAGGAGGGAGATGTTGTCGATGTTCACCTGCACGCCCAGGTCCACCGCCTCCACGATTTCTTCGAAGGACACGCTGTTGGGGGTGAAAAGGATGGCGGAAGGTGCGAAGCCGGCTTTGAGGCCGAGTTGTACCTCCTGGATGGACACCGCATCGAGTCCCGAGCCCTGGTGGAGCAGCAGACGGAGCACGTTGATGTTGTTATTGGCCTTCAACGCGTATTTCACCTTCAGCTTCAGTCCGCCAAACGCGGCATTCAGTTGTTTGTACTGGGCGATCATTTTATCGCCATCGTAGAGGTACAGGGGAGATCCGTACTGTTCGATGATTTGCTGCACCGGCATGGCCTGCAGGCGGGAGATGGAACGGGTGATGCTCATGGATGAAGGTAAAGAATGAATGGTTTTTTTAATTTGTTATTCGGGTTTGAAGAAGGGTTTGAAGCAAAAAAGCCGACCTGGATCTTCCGGGTCGGCTTTTAGGACAGGGGTTTTGCAATTATCCCAGCTGGACTCTGCGGAAGATGGTAACGGTGAGACCTTTCTCCACACCGTCGAGGTACTGTTTCACCGATTTCTTCTCTTCCTTGATAAAAGCCTGGTTCAGGAGGGTGTTCTCCTGGTAGAATTTATTCAGTTTGCCCTGGGCGATCTTCTCAATCATTTCCTCGGGCTTGCCTTCGGCACGGATCTGCTCTTTCGCGATTTCAAGTTCGCGTTCCACCACGCTGCTGTCCACATCGTCCTTGTCAACCGCCACAGGATTCATGGCGGCGATCTGCATGGCCACATCCTTGCCGGCATTGGCATCGGCGGTAGCCGACGAAAGACCTACCATGGATGCCAGACGGTTACCCGGGTGGTTATACACGATCACTTTCGGCGCGGTGATTTTGGAATAGGCGCTCAGTTCAATCTTCTCGCCGATTTTACCGATCATATCGAACAGTTTATCGTTGATGGTGGAACCGTCGAGGGGAAGTGCTTTCAGGGCTTCCACATCGGCCGGATCATTTTTCAGGGCGGCATCGAGGATGGACTCGGCGAAGTTCACGAAGTCCTGGTTTTTGGCCACAAAATCCGTTTCGCAGCTCAGGGAGATCAGGTATCCGGCTGTGCCGTCGGCATTGGTTTTGGCGATGATATAGCCTTCTTTCGCTTCACGGTCAGCACGGTTGGCTGCTACCTTCTGGCCTTTTTTGCGCAGGTAGTCTACAGCCTGTTCAAAGTCGCCACCCGACTCAGCGAGGGCTTTTTTACAATCCATCATGCCGGCGCCTGTCATGGAGCGCAGTTTGTTTACATCGGCAGCGGTAATGGGAGCAGTAGTTGACATTGTATGAGGGGTATTTTAAATACTGATGGTGGTGGAGGCGGGCTTCCTCCCGTTGAATGATCCGGCGCCAATGCCTGCCCTGATTCCGGCAGCGCCGCGCTGTTACAGAAAGCGGGATGTTTTTTTTACATCCCGCCATCCTTTCAGCTTTTCTTATTTACGAGGGCCTGCTTTACGGGGACGGCCACTGCCTCCGGGTTTCGGGGTTCCGCGACCGCCGGATTCACCGCCTTCCTCTTCGGAAACGGCGGCCATTTTACGGTCTTCGGATTCTTCATCGCCGGCTGCTTCACGCTCACGCTCCTGCTCCTTGTCCACCTTCCTCTCGGCAAGACCTTCTTCTACGGCCTTCACCATCACCTGCATGATCAGCTCAATGGATTTGCTGGCATCATCGTTGGCGGGAATCGGGAAATCAATCACAGAGGGATCGCTGTTGGTATCGTTGATGGCGATGGTGGGAATACCGAGTTTAATCGCTTCATCCACGGCAATGTGTTCCTTCACGGTGTCCACAATAAAGAGGGCGGCCGGAAGACGGTTGAGGTCGGCAATGGAACCCAGCAGTTTCTCCATCTTGGATTTCTGACGGCCCATCATGAGACGTTCTTTCTTGCTCAGGTTCTCCACGGTACCGTCGCTCAGCATTTTATCCAGTGAAGTCATTTTCTTCACCGACTTGCGCTGTGTGGCAAAATTGGTCAGCATGCCGCCGGGCCAGCGCTCGGTGATATAGGGCATGTTCACGGATTTGGCGGCGCCGGCTACGATTTCCTTCGCCTGCTTTTTGGTGGCGACGAAGAGAATTTTTTTGCCGGATTTTGCAATCTGCTTCACGGCAGCAGCGGCTTCTTCCAGTTTGGCGTGGGTTTTATTCAGATCGATGATATGAATGCCATTGCGCTCCATGAAGATGTAGGCGGCCATCTTCGGATTCCACTTGCGCTTGAGGTGACCGAAATGGACACCGGCATTGAGGAGTTCTTCTTGCGTTACGTTGATCATTACGCTGATTATGATAGGTTGTGAAGGGCAGGATGCCGTACCGCAGGGCAGCACGGTATCCTGCCGGATGGATTAACGTTTACTGAACTGGAAGCGACGGCGTGCTTTGCGCTGACCGAATTTCTTACGCTCCACCATACGGGGATCGCGGGTGAGCAGACCGCCGGCTTTTAACACCGGGCGGAATTCGGCATTGATCTTACAGAGGGCACGGGCCAGCGCCATGCGGATGGCTTCTGCCTGTCCGTTGTATCCTCCGCCGAATACATTCACAGCCACATCGTACTGATCTTTCGTTTTGGAAAGTTCAAACGCCTGTTGAATGAGGTTCTGCAGGGGAAGCGTGGGGAAGTACTCTTTGTAGTCCTTCTGGTTTACTTTGATTGAACCATTGCCGGGCTGAACATAAACGCGGGCAACGGCGGTCTTACGACGACCAATGGTATGTGTAATTTCCATGATTCCTTATCAGTACTTAAGGGTTACCGCCTTTGGTTGCTGAGCAGCATGAGGATGCTCGCCACCGGCATAGATGAAGAGATTGCCTTTGATGGCATTTCCCAGGCGTGTTTTTGGCAACATGCCGTAGATGGCTTTCTCTACCACTGCGGTCGGCTTCTGAAGAAGGAGCTTGGCAGGAGTAACGAAACGCTGTCCACCCGGATAACCGGTATGAGAAACGTACTCACGCTCGGTCCACTTACGGCCCGTGAGACGGATCTTATCAGCATTGATGATGATCACATTGTCGCCGCAGTCCACGTGCGGGGTGTAATTGGCTTTATGCTTACCACGGAGAAACATGGCAGCCTGTGATGCAAAACGGCCCAGTACCTGGTCCTTCGCATCCAGTACCACCCAATCCTTGGTAACGGTCTTGGCATTAGCCGATACGGTTTTGTAACTTAACGTATCCACGATTTTCTATTGTTTATTTAAATGGGAGGGCAAAATTAGAACTTTTATGCCGAATAACAAATACTATTAACAATTTTTAATGTACTGTTAAGTAGCTGATTAGAAACGAAATGAACAGTAAATTGTTTATTCTCAAAATGGGAATATTCCCGCTGGCGGAAATTTCAAGACTTTTCTTTCGCCGCAGCCGGCAGGGGGCCTCAAAAGGGTGCATCCGCCAACACAAGGAAGGACCGGATCATTTAAGGACCTGAATCACACCATCGCTTTCCTTCCGACGGCAATCGCCGAGAGGCCTATTTTGTTGAAAGTGACCTTGTCCAGCACTCTTGCCAAAGGGACCAGTTTTTCGTAGGCATTCATTTGTCCGCCTTCAATTTCTTTCTTGCCCTGGATCCGGCCCCCGGTAAACCAGGCCGGGATCCCCAAAGCATTGAACATCCAGTCTTTTTCGAGCATCAGGCCGGCATCGCTGAAAAGTGTACGGAGACTGCGGGGTGTATAGCGCCGGAAATGGCACAAGCCGGTGTCGATGCGGTTGTAGAGAAAAGGCCAGGCCGGCACCAGGATCAGCACCCGGCCCCCGGGCTTGAGCAAGGACATCAGGTTTTTAAGGGCCAGCTGATCATCTTCAATGTGCTCCACCACATTCAGGGCAAAGGCACTGTCGAAGCGGCCCGACAAATCGGCATAGACGCTCTGAAAACCGGGGTGCACCAGATCGATGTTGCGCACCGGGGAGTCGGGGAATGTTTTACGCAGCACCTCGCAATAGGAATCCCGGATATCGCTGAGCAGAATCCGGGAAGACTGCTCCACAAAATGGGAGGATATGTTGCCGATCCCGCTGCCGATCTCCAGGATCTCGCCCTGCATCCAGGGGGCCACCTGCTCATACATCCAGCGGTTGAAGCGATGCGCGGCATGGATGGCCTCCAGCGTATGAAGGCCCTCGGGATCCTGTTCCTGGTACGTGAATTTTGCCATGGTCGCCTGCTTGATTGAACCGCTTAAGGTGTTGTGGTTTGCACGGGGGAATGGTCCGACGGGACGGGAGAGGGGTTCAGGAGAAAAGATTGTAACGCAGGATGCAGTAAATGGCGCGGAAGCCGTCCTTCCAGTTGATCTTCTTCCCCTCAGCGTAGGTTCTGCCGTAATAAGAGATCCCGACTTCGTATACACGCAGCCCGGCCACTTTCGACATTTTGGCCGTCACCTCCGGCTCAAAGCCAAACCGCCGTTCCTTCAGGTGCAGCGACTGAATCACTTCCCGCCTGAACAGCTTATAACAGGTCTCCATATCCGTCAGGTTGAGATTGGTAAACATGTTCGAAAGCCCGGTGAGGAATTTATTGCCGATGGTATGCCAGAAGAAGAGAATGCGGTGGGGCTTGCCCCCGGTAAAACGGGAGCCGTAAACCACATCGGCGAATCCATCCAACACCGGCTTCAGGAGCAGGTTGTACTCTTCCGGATCGTACTCGAGGTCGGCATCCTGAACGATCACAAAATCGCCTTTGGCCTCACGGATCCCCGTATGCAGGGCAGCGCCCTTTCCGAGGTTCACGGCATGCTGAAAGAGGCGGATGCTGACCTGCGGATGTTCGGCGATAAAGGCCTCCACCACCTCCCTGGTCCGGTCGGAGGAACAGTCGTTCACAATCAGAATTTCCTTCTGCACCCCCTGTATGAGCTCCACCGCCATCACCCGCTGCAGCATGCTGCGGATGGTGCGCTCTTCGTTGTAACAGGGAACGACTACGGAAAGGATGGATGGCATCGTACGAAAATAGTGAATCTCCCTGAAAAGGATCAGCAGGGCTTCGCCACGAAATTGATGCCGAAGAAAAAATAATTCCGCGCCATCGCGCTGGACTTCCAGAGTTTCTGTTCCTTTTCGATGGCCTTGTTGTAGCCGTAACGGTTAAAGAGAAAAGGCGGGTAGGCCCGTACGTAATGCACGCTGCTCTGGTCGATGGCCAGGCGCTGCTGTTTCATTTCGCGCGACCAGGTTTCCAGCGAACGGATGTTCTCGTTGCCGAGCAGGATGGTCTTCTTCAAACGTTCGTCGTAGTATTCAATGATGCGCTTGTTGCCTCTTTGCCGGTACAGCTTCAGGGACTGAACGATGTTGCTCCCGTTCTCCTCAATGACCACCATCTCCCCTTCCGGTTTCAGGTGATCGTGAAGGATGTGCAGGGCTTCCTGCAGCGGCTCCAGGTGATGCAGGGTATCCTGTACGATGATGTAATCAAACTGCCCCCGCTGCACCGAAGGATCGAAGAGGTCCTCGTAATCATAGGTAAATCCGCTCACCTCCCCGAACTGCGCCCAGTACTTCATGCGATCCGGAATTTCCTTAAAATAAAACTCCAGCGTGGTGCCGTGTACTTTGTACCCGTTCAGTGCAAGAAACAAGGCGCTGGTGCCGTATCCGCAACCCAGGTCCCAGCTCTGCGAATCTTTCTTCTTAATGTGGCGGGCAATGTACTCCAGCCGCTGACAGAAATAGGCCTTGCGGAATTCAAAACTCCCCGGATCCGTGTGGAACTTGTAATACGACCACAACGAGGGCTGCGTTTCCAGTTCCTTCAGAAAGAGCTCAAAGAATTTTTCAATCGTGATCATGTACCGGGATAAGAGGGCGACAAAAATATACTGTTTTCATTACATTCAAGGTGTACGCTCACAGCAGCACCTTTCAGTTCGAGGGATGCCCTTTATTTTTAAATCACATTGCTTTGATTGTAAAGTGTTTACATGAATACATGGTGTTCTTTTAAACATCCTTAAGCCCAACGCTATATGCTCTCAAGGTGTAGATATTACCGCTAACTCCGATAAAACCTATATGAAACAAAGTAAGAAAAACGATGGATGTCAATGTTGAACCAAAAGAAACAACCCTGCAGCACGATGAAAATCATCAGGAAAGATGCGGCTGACATCAAAAGAAAGCATGCCCATGCGCCATCACACCCTGTTTATTAATTTGTACTTTTGACACTTCATTAATGAAGCCTATGAACAAGGTTGTGAAAGACGCTGATGAGGCGATAATGGACATTACCGACGGAGCTACCATCATGCTGGGTGGTTTCGGACTTTGCGGGATTCCTGAAAATTGTATTTCGGCCCTGGTGAAAAAAGGAGTGAAAGACCTGACCTGTATTTCCAACAATGCCGGGGTGGATGATTTCGGCATCGGACTCATGCTGAAGACACGACAGGTTAAAAAAATGATTTCATCGTATGTTGGAGAGAATGCGGAGTTTGAACGGCAATTGTTAAGCGGTGAATTGGAAGTGGACCTCATTCCGCAGGGTACCCTCGCCACACGGTGCATGGCAGCCGCCTACGGTATGCCTGCCGTATGGGTGCGGGCTGGAGTCGGTACGGAAGTGGCGGAAGGAAAGGAAGTGCGCAACTTCGGAGGAGTGGATTACCTGCTTGAATATGCCTTTGATGCACCGTTTGCCATTGTGAAAGCTTGGAAAGGCGATACGCACGGCAACCTGGTATTCCGGAAAACCACACGCAACTTCAACATGCCGATGGCCATGGGAGGGAAAATCACCATTGCCGAAGTGGAAGAACTGGTTCCTGCCGGTGCCATCGACCCCGACCACGTGCATGTGCCGGGAATTTATGTGCACCGCATTTTTCAGGGTAAGCAGTATGAAAAAAGAATAGAGCAACGCACAGTACGCTCAAAATCATAAATTCAGATTAACCGGTATGTTAGACAAGAACGGAATAGCCAGGCGCATCGCAAAGGAAGTAAAGGACGGATACTACGTTAACCTGGGCATCGGTATACCTACCCTGGTGGCCAATTATATTCCCAGGGGCCTGAACGTTACGCTCCAGTCGGAGAACGGCATGCTGGGCATGGGCCCCTTTCCTGTAGAGGGCGATGAAGATCCCGATCTCATCAATGCCGGTAAGCAAACCATCACGGAAGTGCCCGGCACCGCTTATTTCGACTCGGCACTCAGCTTTGGCATGATCCGCGCCGGAAAGGTAGATCTGACCATTCTCGGTGCCATGGAGGTAAGCGAGGAGGGCGATATCGCCAACTGGAAGATACCGGGAAAAATGGTGAAGGGCATGGGAGGCGCCATGGATCTGGTCGCGGCGGCCAAGAACATCATCGTAGCCATGCAACATGTGAACAAGGCCGGCGAAAGCAAGCTCCTGCCCCGGTGTTCACTGCCCCTTACCGGAGTGAAATGTGTGAAGAAGATCGTGACGGAGCTGGCGGTACTGGAAGTGGTTCCCGGCAAAGGCTTCGTGCTGCTCGAGCGTGCGCCGGGGGTAACGGTGGAGGAGATACGCAAAGCTACCGCCGGTAAGCTGGTGGTTGAAGGGGATGTTCCGGAAATGGATATCGCTTAATCTGGGAATAGGATGCATAAGGAACTTTCTGTCATCATTCCGATTTACAACGAGGAAAAAAACATCGGCCCGCTTTACGAACGAGTGAAGAAGGTGGTGGGTGATTTGAGTTCTTCCCATGAACTCCTGTTTGTGAATGACGGCAGCCGTGACCGCTCCCTGGAACTGATTAAAGAACTTGCCCGGAAAGACGATGCGGTCAGGTACATCAATTTCAGCAGGAATTTCGGACACCAGATTGCGGTGACGGCAGGACTGGATGCCTGTTCAGGAAATCACATCGCCATCATCGATGCGGATCTCCAGGATCCGCCGGAGCTGATTGCTGACATGCGGAAGAAAATGCAGGAAGGGTATGAAGTGGTGTATGCCAGACGCAGGAAAAGACAAGGCGAAACCTTTTTAAAGAAGTACACGGCCAAGGTGTTTTACCGCACTTTGGCAAAAATCACCTCGGTGAACATTCCCCTTGACACCGGTGATTTCCGGATCATGGACAGGAAGATTGTGGACGTGTTGAAGCACATGCCGGAACAACAGAAATTCCTGAGAGGGCAAATCGCCTGGGCGGGATTTCGACAGACGTATATTGAATACGACCGCGATCAGCGGCATGCCGGTGAAACCGGTTATACCTATAAAAAAATGATCCGCTTTGCCCTGGATGGTATCACGGGATTTTCTAACCTCCCGCTGAAATTCGCCACGTTCGCGGGCTTTTTCGTGAGTGGTGTCACCTTTCTCATCAGTCTTTATGCGCTCTATGCACGCTTTGTGTCTAAAGATTATGTTCCCGGCTGGACATCGCTCATCCTCGCGGTACTTTTTATCGGCGGGGTCCAGTTAATCAGCATCGGTATCATCGGTGAATACATCAGCCGGTTAAGCGCTAATATCCGCAAACGACCATTGTATATAATTGAGGATTCGAACATCGGACCGGAAAAGTAAATCGTCTCACTCACCGTATAGCAAGTTGCCCAACCGGCACATTGGTAAACGGGAACCAGGATCTGGTAAAATGAAAAAACTGTCGCTGCATGGAAAGGAATTTCCCGACCTCCGTTTACCTGTTTACCTTTTTTTCGGTCTTTTGTATAGCCTGATTTCGCTGGTAAATCACTACACCTTTAAAACCACCGCCTGGGACCTGGGCATCAACAACAACGCCATTTTCGATTACAGCCATTTCAGATGGAATGACAACACCTTGCTCCCCGGAGAACAGTTCAAAAATATCCTCAGTGATCATCTTTCCATTTATCCGCTCTTAATCGCGCATTTCAGGTATATTTTCGGTACATACACGATGCTTGTTTTTCAGATTGCCGCATTGCTGTTTGGCGGAATGGGCATTTACAGGCTCGTGGAATTCAACGCGAAATCAAAGGAACTGGCGCTGCTCAGCCTGATTACATTCTTTTCCGTATGGGGGATTTATTCAGCGCTCAGTTTTGACTACCATGACAATGTTATTGCAAGCATGTTGGTCCCCTGGCTGTTTTACAGTCTTGCCCGAAATAATTACAGGGGTTTTTTTCTATTTGGAATACTGATCCTGCTGGGCAAGGAAAACATGGCACTCTGGCTGGTGTTTATCTGCACCGGCATCTTCATCCTGAATGTACAGGACAGAAAAAAACGCACTGCCGCATTAGGCCTCGCTGCAGTGGCTGCAATATACTTTGTGGCCTGTATTAAATTTATCATTCCTGCCTTTTCAAATGCCGGCAGGGGGTATCTGCATTTCAATTTTACAGCACTTGGTGGCAATTTCAAGGAAGCTTTTTTCAGGATCATTGAAGATCCGGTCTACGCCTTCCGTTTACTTTACATCAACCATACCGGTCAGCTGGATTACGAAGGCATCAAAGCGGAACTGCATAAATTTTTCTTTCTTTCCGGCGGCATACTGCTGATTTTCCGGCCGGCCTATTTTGTTATGCTGATTCCTATCTACGCTCAAAAACTATTTAATGATGATTTCGCAAAATGGGGTATTAACAGTCATTACTCCATTGAATTTGCACCCATTTTAATGATCGGGGCATATGACGTCATCAGCAGGAAACACAAAGACACGCAAGTGAGGCTTTCCATTGCGGGGGCCGTACTGATTTCAACAGCCTTTATGACCTACAGGTCCTTTGAGCACAGGGTTTCCAAATGGTATTATCCAGATAAATTAACGTTTTACAAAAACAGCCATTACACCGCGGAGTTTGACATTGCCGAAGTTCACCGCGCTTTGAAGTTGATCCCGCCCGATGTACCTCTCAGTGCTTCTGAAGTCCTGGTCCCGCATCTGGCATTTCGCGACAGCATCTACCAGTTTCCTGTTGTAAAAAATGCCGAGTTTATTATGATCCTCCGGCACAGCCAGAGTTATCCGTTGAATGCAGAAGAGCTGATACGTGAATCGGAACGCCTGCTTCACGACAAATCCTGGTTGCTGCTCTACAATAAAAACAATACATTGATTTTCCGTAAAGCTCCATCCGGGCATTCTAAAAGCAATAACTCATCCGCTGACTGACATGAACAATTTCAAGCTGAAGTACGAAACAACACCTTTCTACGCTACACTGGTCTTTTTTGCCGTATTGATTATTTTCTATGCCGTCAGCGGAACCTTCTCCCTTTTGAACGACCGGCCTCAGTCGGTACACATGTGGGCGATGTGTGACCGGGGTTCTGTAGCCAGAAACTATGCCCAGGACGACATGAACTTTTTTAAACCCAGGGTACATCTCACCAGAGAAGGTGAAGGCATCACCGGACTTGAATTTCCGTTTATGAATTACCTTGCTGCACTATTTTATAAACTGTTCGGATTTAATGAATTCTGGTATCGTTTCCTCATGCTGTTGGTTTACACCGCAGGCCTGTTCGCCTGTTTTAAAATCTCCGGATTCTTCATCAAAAACGTATACCTGCGCACCTTTGGCGTACTGGCCATCGCCGCTTCACCGGTCATGACCTATTATTCGGCAAGCTTCATTCCGGATACTGCCAGTTTTGGTTTTGCCATGATGGCCTGGTACTGTTTCTTCACTCACCTGAAATCCGGTTCAAACCGAAGCCTGTGGGGCCTTTGGCTAACGATCACGCTTGCCGTACTGATAAAGCTGACTTCTGCCATCTATGTGATCATCATGCTTTGCCTGCTGCTTTGGTCATTGCTTCGAAAGGAGTTCAGACTTTCGGATAAAGCCCTGAAGTACCCAGTCCTCTTTCTTTTGCTTGGCAGCGCTCTGCTGCTCAGTTATGCCTGGTATGAATATGCTGCTTACCTGAGTGAAACATACCGTAGCAATGTGTTTCTGATGAAATCCATGCGGCCGGAAAGTATCGGGGCGGTCAAAAATGTACTGCGTCATGTAAATGAAATTTGGGTGCCCTTCTACTTCTCAAAGCCGGTTTACATACTTTTAGGACTTGTTCTGCTCTTTGTAATATGGAATCTCCGAAAGCTGGATCAAAAACTCGGGCTGATTCTGGCAGGCAGTTTCCTGGGTGTTTTTTCATTTGTCTACCTCATGCTCATCCAGTTTGGCAATCACGATTATTACATCATTACCCTGACACCTTTGTTGTTTTTTTTACTGCTGACCGCCTTTGAAGTGTATGAAAAAAAATTCCTCACCCGCAAGCGCCAACTCCTTGTGGTAAGCGTCCTTCTCGCCCTAACGGTGCAAATGACCTGGTTTGACCGGAAACACCAGCAGTTCAGATCAAATGAAAACTGCTGGTTGTATGACTGGTCCAGATTCAAAGATTACCTTGCCGCTGAGAACTATGTCGTATCGCTGGGCCTTTCACGGGTTGAAAAAACTATTTCCATTTTTGATGACAGTCCAAACATCACTTTATACCTGTTAAACCTGAAAGGCTGGAGCATATTCCATCAATGGGACGATGAACCCATCAGAGAAGCACTTAAACATTATCCCAAGTACCTGGTGATTTCCGATAGTCTCCAGCTCAGGAGGCCGGTATTCACCGAAAAACCACCCAAAAAAATCGGGCAATTCAATAGCATAGGTTTTTACGAACTACGATGAAACCGGCTTATTCAAAACTGAACGTCAGATCATCAACCAGAATATTACCGCCTTTGTCGTACATCGGGTATAGATTGAACTTGTAACCGGGTTGATTTTTTCCGGCAACTTCGAAAACACCTTCCAGTATTTCCCAATTTCCGGCTTTCAGATTGGCTGATTTGGAATCAAGGGCATTCCAGAATATGGTTTTTGATGAATCATTGTCAATAGAACAAACCAGCTTTACTACTGAGGAGGGACTGTCGAGGCGCACATACGCTCTTACCTTAATCCGCTTTGGCTGAAAAGTTATGACTTCACCGATCTTGCGGCTGAAGGTGGGGCCATATACCATATCGGGATTCAACTGAACACATTTCAGACCGGAATGCGATAATGTGTTGGACACAATAGCTGCATGATTACAAAATCCGGCCACCTCATCAAAACTCACATGAAACACAGTATCCGTTTCCTTCTCTTCCGAACAGGCGCTTAAATACAGGAGGCCGGTAAAAATTAATACAACAAGAATTGATTTTTTCATAACAACAATGGCATGAATGCGTTGGCAAATATACATTACTGAAATTAATATTATCAGAAACCATCCCTAATATTACACAGGGAACTGTGGAAACAAAATGCTTTCTTCCGAAACAAATTCACACCTTTCCGGAATGATGATCCAGATAAGAACGAGTTAAATTTTTGAGCATTTTAAATACCTTCCGGTACTCTTAACCAGCTAACGATAGCCCTCGTTACCTCCGGGTCAGGTTGGGAAATATTGGTGGGTCGTCCACGGTTTTCGGGACTTACGACAGGAGCACAGGATGATCATCGGTCGGCTCAATTTTTCGGCAGATCAAAGTCCCGCCCAATAAGCCTGTGAATTCTATTGTGCAGATAAATGCCTGATTGTTTACAATTCAAGAAACCGCACTTCCGGAGGAGATACAAATCCGCTACGCTTTCAAGGAATATACAGCATTGGTAATAACAGGGAGGTCATATCCCAAACTCATCGCCGCCGTTTTGCTGCTGCACCGGATTCTTGTATTTATTGCAATCGAGCTCCACACCGAGCGGCTTTTCGGGTTTTTCAAAATCGCCTTTGGAATAGTTGAGGGTGGGATCGGCATACACCTTCTTCATGAACAATCCCCAGATGGGCAGGGCCACGTTGGCGCCCTGTCCGAGTTGCGTGGTACGGAAATGCACCGAACGGTCTTCACAGCCGGCCCAGGCGCCGCCCACCAGTTCGGGCGTGATGCCCATGAACCAGCCGTCGCTGTTGTTTTGCGTGGTGCCGGTTTTGCCGGCAATGGGATTGGTGAAACCGTATTTGGAGCCGCGCAGGCGCGCTCCGGTACCAAAAAGCGTCACGCCTTTCATGAGGTCGAGCATGAGATACGCCGTCTCTTCGCTGATGGCCTCCACTTTGCGGGGTACAAAATCCTGCAGCACCACCCCGTTCTTGTCTTCAATACGAAGGATGTACTGCGGTTCGGTATAAACGCCCTTGTTGGCAAAGGTGCTGTAGGCCGCCACCATTTCGAACACGGATACATCCGCAGTGCCGAGTGCGATGCTGGGAAAGGGCTCGATGGGCGAGGTGATGCCCATCTTGCGGGCTACCTGCACCACCGGTTCCGGACCGAATTGCTTCATGAGATAGGCCGAAATGCAATTGATGGATTCGGCCAGCGCTTCTTTCAGCGAGAGCATGCCGCCGTACTTCCCGTCGGAGTTGGAGGGGGTCCAGGGTACCCCGGCCTGATCAACGATGGTGACGGGCACATTGGGTACTTCATAACAGGGCGAATAGCCTTCCTGCATGGCCAGGGTGTAGAGGAATGGCTTGAAGGTGGATCCCACCTGGCGTTTACCTTCCTTCACATGGTCGTACTGGAAATACTTGTAGTCGTTGCCGCCCACCCAGGCGCGTACGTATCCGGTTTGCGGTTCCATCGCCATAAAGCCGGTCTGGTAAAACATTTTATAATGTTTGATGGAATCGAGCGGCGAAAGCAGGGTGTCGCGCTCGCCTTTCCAGGTAAAGACTTTCATCTCCACCTTTTTGTTAAACGCTTTCCGGATGACGGCTTCGGTGGCGCCGCTGTCTTTCATGATCCGGTAACGCTCGCTGCGCTTCATGGCATCGTCAATGATCTGCGGCTGATCGGCCCAGGCCACCCTTCCCTTCCAGTGATCGTAAAATGTCTTCTGCAGTTCCGCCAGGTGTTGCTTCACGGCCTCCTCGGCATAGCGCTGCATCCGGGTGTCTATCGTGGTGTATATACGAAGTCCGTCGCGGTAGAGGTTGTAATTGCTGCCATCGGCCTTTTTGTGCTCCTTGCACCAGCGGAGAAGATCCTGCCGCAGGGTTTCACGGAAGTACTGCGCGAGGCCTTCCGTATGCCCTTCCTGCCGGAAATTGAGCTGTATGGGCAGGCGGAGCAGGGAGTCTTTCTGCTCTTCGCTGATGAAGCGGTATTTGGCCAGTTGTCCGATCACGGTGTTCCGGCGAAAGGTGGCGCTCTCCGGATTCCGCACGGGATTGTACCGCGAGGGCGCCTGCAGGAGACCAATCAGCAGCGCCGCCTCTTCTATTTTCACCTCCGAGGGCTGCTTCCCGAAATAGGTGGTGGCGGCGGATTTGATGCCGAAGGCATTGTTGCCGAATTCCACCGTATTGAGGTACATGGCCAGAATCTCCTGCTTGGTATAGTTGCGCTCCAGCTTCACGGCGATGATCCATTCCTTGATCTTGCGCAGGATGAGCTTCGCCTTGTTCATGTTCTCCCGCGGAAAAAGATTTTTGGCCAGCTGCTGGGTCAGGGTGGATCCGCCGCCCGCATCCTGCTGGAGCACGATGGTCTTCACAAAAACCCGCATCAGCCCCTTGATGTCGACGCCGCTGTGTTCCTCAAAACGAACATCCTCCGTAGCCTTGAGGGCATTTACGAGGTTGGGCGACAAATCGTGGTAATGGATGTTCACCCTGTTCTGTATGTAATACTTGCCCAGGGTTTTAGCATCGGCCGAATACACCTCGCTGGCCAGGCTGCTGTTGGGGTTCTCCAGTTCTTCAAACGTGGGGAGCTCGCCAAAAAGACCCCAGGCCGTGAGCCCTACCACCAAAAAAACCAGCAGCAGGGGCGTGAAGAGGATGATCCACACGTATTTGGCATATTTCGAAGAGGAAGCGGGGGCCATGGAGAGGCGAAATTAGTACATTTTGGGCTTTTGAATCGGGCACGGAAGACAGCCATCTTCCGCCAGTAGCCACCGGCGCGGCCGGCTGCGATTTCTTCCCGCTGCCAGGTGGCCCTTAAACGCCAGCCCTATCCAAACGGTCGGGAAGGCTGCGTTGGTATACGGAAACCGGTCCGGGGCGCCACGATACAGCGCTCACCCGG
>JAEUTF010000228.1 GCA_016788185.1 Bacteroidia bacterium
CCAATGGTAGGAATGCCCGCTAGTCGTCCTGCCTCTGCCAGGGCTGCGATGTGATTGGAATAGTGTCCGCCGAAACTCAGGATCGCGGAAAAAGATCCTGACTGAAAGCTGCGTATGTTTTCCTGCAGTTTAAACCACTTGTTGCCACCGGTGAGAGGATGAATCGTATCCAGCCTTAACACCTGAACCTCGTACCGCCCACGCAGGCCATTCATCCATACCGTATCCCTCCGCGGAGAAGCGGGCAAAGCCATGGGACGATCCATGAAAGTACTTCAAAATACTATCTGCCCGCCGTCAGCGCTGCACCTTGATGGATGCATTGCTCCAGTGCAGCCCATTCCATATCCTGGTGGTAGGGAACCAGGGTGGATTTACCCTCTCCGGAAAACACCCTCAATACTACCTTGCCGTCTTCCTTTCGCTCGAGGCGGGAAAGGGCGATGAGTTTATGATTTTTTTCCAGGTTCCAGGTATAGTTTTCAGGAGTGAACAGCAGTTTAACGGGGGCTTTTTCCTTCCGGCCGCTGAGGTCGGTAATGGTAAAGCGGTTTCTGCTGGCTTCAATCCGGTAGCTTCTGCCCCGGAATTGCACCACCTGTTCTTCGTATTCGCCCTCCTTCATGGAAACCGGATTTGATCCGGACCAGAACTCAATCACATTGAGGATGACGGCATCAACGAACGCTGCAATTTCATAAACCGGAATGATGATCAGCGCCCAAAAAACAATCGATCGGACAAATTTATCTTCGATGGATCCGTTCCATTCGTATACTTTTCCAACCAGCTTAAATGAACCATAACAACCTGATTGCAACAACATGCCTGACAAACCAAGTGTCAACAGGAGAAGACGGCTAAACTTTTTCATGACCTTTGATGTTATACTGCAAAATTACACTTCCTGACATGCAGATCGGGGAAATCCACCTTTAGATTTCAACAGCTCCCGAGTGCAAAATTGGTTAGGTTTGTCAACACAAAATGGCGTTCACCGATAAGTTTGAAAAAGAAGATTACTACCTGACACCGGAAGGCTATATCGTTTTCACGGAAAAATACCATCTCAAGAGGGGATATTGCTGTCAGAGTGGTTGCCGCCATTGCCCCTGGAAATTTAAAAAGGATGTGCAGCCTAAAGTCAGGACGCGCCATTGATGACCTCTGGGGCGTTTCTTCTGCCCCGCCCCTGTGATCCTGCCTCTTTTTAAAAGGCTCCGGCAACAGGATCTTTGCGGTTTTCCGCACCTGACATTCTCCATCGCCTGCTGCAGGAGCAGCCCGTACAATGCCGGATAATTTAGTTGCCGCTTGCCGGTGTTTACCTTATTTTTGCTGCACGAAGGAAAATCATGCAGGACACAGCCACCAAACTCGATTTAACAAAGACAAAAACGCCTGTCGGCAACACGCTCAGTTGTAAAGGCTGGATTCAGGAAGCGGCCCTTCGCATGCTTCACAACAACCTGGATCCGGAGGTAGCGGAACGACCCGAAGACCTAATCGTTTACGGAGGACGTGGCAAAGCGGCCCGGAACGTTGAAGCTTTTCACCTGATTGTGAAAGCGCTGAAAGACCTGAACGATGATGAAACCCTGCTGATACAAAGCGGGAAGCCGGTGGCCATCTTGCCCACCCATAAAGATGCACCCCGTGTCATCCTCAGTAATTCACAGCTGGTTCCGAAGTGGGCCACCTGGGAAGTGTTTGACGAGCTGGAGAAGAAAGGCCTGATGATGTACGGCCAGATGACGGCAGGCTCCTGGATTTACATCGGTTCACAAGGTATCGTGCAAGGCACCTACGAAACGTTCAACGCGGTGGCGGCCCGGCATTTCGGAGGTTCGCTGAAGGGCAAGTTGTGTGTCACTGCCGGTCTGGGCGGCATGGGCGGAGCACAGCCCCTGGCCATCACCATGGCCGATGGCATTTGCCTGGCGGCCGAGGTGGAGGAATGGAGAGCGCAGAAACGTGTGGATACCCGTTACCTCGATTTTATTGAAAAGGACATCGACAAGGCCATAGACCTGGCCCTTGAATTCAAGTCGAAAGGTGAAAACAAATCCATCGGGGTGATCTGTACCGCCGTGGCCCTTTTAAAACGCCTGAAGGAGCGGAACATCGTTCCCGACGTTCTGACCGACCAGACTTCCGCGCACGATCCGCTCGTGGGCTATCTTCCCGAAGGGCTTTCCAACGAAGAAGCCAACGTATTGCGGGAAGCCAATCCCGACCGCTACATCGAAATGGCGTACGACTCCATGGCCGAACATGTACTCCTGATGCTGGACATGCAGCGCATGGGCGCCGTTACCTTCGACTACGGAAACAACCTGCGCGGACGGGCGCTGGAACGTGGTGTGAAAAACGCTTTTGACTTTCCCGGTTTTGTGCCGGCTTACATCCGCCCGCTCTTTTGCGAAGGCAAAGGCCCCTTCCGTTGGGCGGCCCTGAGCGGTGACCCGGAAGACATCCGCGTGACCGACGAAGCCATCCTGCAACTTTTTCCCGATGACCAGGGTCTGCACCGCTGGATCCGCATGGCACAGGATCGCATTGCCTTCCAGGGTTTGCCGGCGCGCATCTGCTGGATCGGACAGGGCGACCGTGAAAAAGCCGGACTGCTCTTCAATGAACTGGTACGAAGCGGGAAGCTAAAAGCTCCGATCGTCATCGGCCGCGATCATCTCGACACCGGATCGGTGGCTAGCCCTAACCGTGAGACGGAAGCCATGCTCGATGGATCGGATGCCGTTGCCGACTGGCCCATCCTCAATGCATTGATCAACACCGCCGGAGGCGCCTCCTGGGTGAGTTTGCACCACGGAGGCGGTGTGGGCATGGGGTATTCGATTCATTCGGGGATGGTCATAGTGGCCGATGGCACGGAAGACGCCGCCCGGCGTTTAAAAAGGGTACTCCACAATGACCCGGCCATGGGCGTGATCCGTCACATGGATGCCGGATACGACATTGCCACCGATACGGCCCGCCGGCACAGGCTGGACATCCGGGAAAGGCTGAAATAGGACCGGACTGTAAAGCGTCGTTTAAAAAAATCCTTTATGTGGTTGCATATGAAGGATTTTTTATTTACTTCACCTGCTCATCCAAAAAAACCAGCCACATGATCATCGAACGAATGGAATTCCGTCTTCGCTTTGGAAAAGCCAAAGATGGCATAGCAACCTGGAAAGCCATCATGGATCGTTGTAAAAGCATCAAGGAGGCCCCAAAGATGCGCATGCTGACCGACCTGACCGGTCCCTCCTATACCATCATTGTAGAAATGGAACACCGGAGTTTTCT
>JAEUTF010000233.1 GCA_016788185.1 Bacteroidia bacterium
ATAGATGATGGCATCATCGGCCAGCGAATCCTCCATCCCCGGTATGATGAAAATTGCGGCAGGAAGCACGATTTCATTGTTGGAAGGATTGTAATAGGCATTGTAGGTCTGCGGGGTCATATCCCACTCCGTACGGTCGACGGGCTTACCCAGCTTCGACACCTGGTAATCGTGCGCCCAGGCATGGCTGCGCATCACATTCAGGGCATAACTTCCTCTTTCGATTTTCAGGTTGGAATAATCCCTCCACTTATCGGGATAGGCCACTTTCGTGGTGATAGCATTGAGTTTCTCGACGGCTTTCTGCTTTGTTGAATCGGTCATCCAGGTCAGGGTTCCAATGCGTTCGCGATAAGCCTGTATGATGTTATTGGTGAGGTCCTGGTATCGTTTTTTAAAAACCGGAGAAACGTACTTATCCACATACAACTGACCGAGCAGGTCGCCGATGGATTCCTCCTCCTTGTCGAGCACCCGCTTCCAGCGCGGACGCTGCTGCTTCACCCCGCTGAGAACGCTTCCGTAAAATCTGAAATTTTCCTGTTCAAAGGGTTTGCTGAGGTAACCGGCAAAGGTGCTGATGAAATGCCAGCGCAGGTAAGCTTTCCAGTCGTCGAGCGGATACGCCTTCAGGCTCTTTTCGACTTCCCTGAAAAACTCAGGCTGTCCGACAATGATCGAGTCAATGCCGTACACATGCATACCTTCAAGCATCAGCTGCCAGTCGACGGAAGGCACCAGGTTTTTAAGTCCGCTGAGCTGCATTTTGTTGTAGTTGAGATAGGGGTCACGGAGGTCTTCCAGCTTGCGGGAGGCCAGGGCCAGGCCGGTTTCCATCTTCATCACGGTAGCCGCATTCCTGGCGGCGGCCATGCTGTCGTCGCCCATCAGGCTGAACATGGCCGTCATGTGTTTCAGATACTCCGTCCGGATGGACTGGGTTCTAGCATCCTTTTTGAAATAATAATCCCGGTCGGGCAATCCGATCCCACCCTGGTAAAAATGAAGCGCCTGCTGTTCGCTCCTTTTTTCATCCTGGAAGATATACGCCGCAAAGACGGGACTGACGCCATAGGTCTGATGCAGGGCCATTACCTGTACCAGCGAACGCAGATCGCTGATGGCAGCGATACGTCCGAGTTCGTCATTCAGGGGAGTCAGGCCCTGCCGGTCGATACTAACGGTATCCATTCCCGAATAATAAAAATCTCCGATCTTCTGCTGGTTGCTTCCGTTGGTGGCATTGGCATTGGCCGCCGCTTCGCTCACCTCCTTCATGCGTTTGTAGGTCTCCTCCTGCACCAGGCTCCATATGCCCCAGGATTTTTCGGTGCCGGGAATGGGATTTTTCTTCAGCCAGGTGCCGCAGGCATAGCGGAAAAAATCCTGGCCCGGATCGAGGCTGGTATCCCTGTTTTCGGCCAGGGGATCTACAAAGGAGCTGTGCTGTTCTTTGGAAGCCGGGCCGCCGCACGCGGTCAGCAGCACAAGCAGGGCAGCGGTCAGCTGCGCAGGAATTCTATTCATGGTTTGATTTGAGGATTTCAAAGGTAGGCAAATGAATCAACCGCGCAAGTTCGACAAGGCCGAGGCGAGGTCGTAAACCGGAACATGACAGGTTCCGTAGCGGCACACGTAAATACCCGTTTCGTTTTCATGGTATCGGTCTGCCAGCAAAGGGATCCGGGAAGGTCCGGTGGCCCCGGCCAATACGCTGAGCGGGAGGTATTCCTTCTGAAGTTCATTCAGAAAATGCAATGCTTCCCTTCCACTGACCGCCACTTCCGTACCATGCTCCAGTTCCAGCCAGACCATGGCCCAGCGGCTGTACCAGGGCGTGTTACGGGTGGTATCCTCCTTTACCATGTGCAGCATTTTCTTGCAACGGTTTTCAAGCGATGCATCGGCCTTCAGTTTCGACAAGCGGACCAGATTGTGCGCCATCACGGCATTGGAAGAAGGAATGACATTGTCCTGCACTTCCATTTTGCGGGCAATCAGGGTTTCACTGCCTGCCGCCGTGAACCAGAACATTCCGGTTTCTTCGTCGCTGAAATTCCGAAGCACCTCAGCGGTCAGCCGTTCCGCAGTTTGCAGGCTGTCGGGATCCATGCTGAGTGAATAGTGCCGGAGAAAAGCTTCAATGGTGAAGGCATAGTCCTCCAGAAAACCCGGAATGCCGGAGGTCACTACCCCTGCAGTTTCTTTGACACTGTGCAGCAATGTCCCGTCGGCTGTCATAAAACAGCGGCGGATGAAATCCGCGCTTTTCTGCGCAGCATCCAGCAGGGAAGGATCACCCAAAGCGGCCCAGGCATCCAGAAAGGCAGTCATCATCATGGCATTCCAGGAACAAAGGATTTTATCATCGAGTCCGGGACGCACCCGCTCTTCCCGGG
>JAEUTF010000251.1 GCA_016788185.1 Bacteroidia bacterium
ATATGCCGGTACCCCCGGCTCCGTCACACTGCTTGGTTTTACGGCAGCCGAGCTGAATGTGCTGGACAACATCAGCAATGCAGGCAACCTGATCGCCACCAGCAATGCTTCATGGGCGGTGCTGGGCGGTGCTTCCGGACCTGCTCCTGCCAACAAGGTACTCATCGCGCAGTTCACCACCAACGGCACCTTCTCCTTCAAGCTGAATCTGCAGCTGGGCACACCCACCCCGGGCGTTTCGCAAAATTATGTTGCGGAGAATCCGACAGGAAGTGAAATTCTTTTCCCCGGACTCATTTACCCCGCCCCGTCCAACCCTACCGCCCTGGTCAGCATTGCCAGCAATGTCAGTTTCCCTGTGTGTCAGGGTACTTCGGTGACCTTCACCGCCACCCCTACCAACGGCGGCGCCACCCCGTCTTATCAATGGAAAAAGAATGGCGTGAATGTGGGTTCCAACAGTCCGACCTATACCAGTTCCACCCTGGCGAATAACAATGAAATCAAGTGTATCATGACCTCCAGTATTCCCGGGGCACTGAACAATCCGGCCACTTCCAATGCCATCATCGCCGGGATACTCAGCGCTCCTTCCGTACCGCAAGTCACAGCTACTGGTCCCACTACCTATTGTTCAGGCACCAACCTTTGCACCCTGAGCACCCCCACCACCCCCGGCCTGAGTTACCAGTGGATTAAAGGTTCAAACCCTATTGCAGGAGCTACCAACGCGGTGTATGTACCCACTTCCACCTCATCTTCCAATTACAAAGTGATCGTCACCAATTCACTGGGTTGTTCAAAAACATCTTCTGCTACCGCCATTACCGTGAATAAGAACCCGACGGCTACGGTGACCAGCAGCGGACCCACTACGTTCTGTTCCGGTGCCAACGCCTGTACCCTGACGGCCAATGCCGGAGCCGGACTTAGTTACCAGTGGTTTAAAGGCAGCAATCCGCTTGCCAATGCCACCGGCATCAGCTATGTCCCTACTTCTTCCAGCAACTCTTACAAGGTGAGGGTGACCAACGCGAACGGTTGTACCAAAACATCTTCTTCCACCGCCATTGTGGTGAACCCGCTTCCGACTGCTACCATCACGCCACAGGGACCAACCACGTTCTGTGCCGGTGATTCGGTCATCCTGCAGGCCAGCAGCGGCGCCGGGCTTACCTATCAATGGTTGCAGGGCACTTCGGTCATCTCCGGAGCGACCGCATCCAGTTATACCGCCAAACTGGCCCGCACCTATAAAGTAACGGTGACGAATGCCAACGGCTGTTCTAAAACATCGAAAGGTCTTAAAACCACGATCAACTGCAGGGAAGGAGAACTTGCCGGAGCAGAACAAATCGCTCAGCTGGAATTGTACCCGAATCCCAACGATGGAAATTTCATGGTTCACTACAGCGGAAGCAATGAAAACAGTACGAGCATCACCCTCCACATTGTGGACATGACCGGCAGAATGGTACACAGTGAAACCATAGAAACCATGGACGGTACGCTGAGTGCCCGGGTAAGTCCCGGTAGTTCACTGGCGGCAGGAATATACTTCGTGCGACTGCTGGATGGCGAAAATGAAGTGGTCGGTAAATTCATCGTGGAGTAGTGTTTGATGAAACGGAAGTCCTGAAGTCATCCTAATAAAAAGAATACAATGTTAAAGCAGCGGATGCTGACCCTGGGCCTGTTCATGTCGGTTCATACCCTGATGATGTCCCAGAGCGGACTGGAGGGTATCATCGTAGAGAAGTACTATATTTCAACGGACAAGGATACCTTGGCGGCTGATTCGGGGGGATACCTGCCACCCGGATCCGTGACCTACAGGATTTATGCTGACCTGAAACCGGTTTACCGGCTGCAGGCCGTTTACGGGGTGCCGGAACACGAGTTAAGGATTGAAACCACGACCCGCTTTTACAACTGTGCGATGGGGGATGGACGATCTGCGAATGATATTCATCCGCTGAATCTGTCACACAACACCCTGCTGCTGGATAGCTGGGTATCGGTGGGCGCGGCGGCGCTGGATTACCAGGGCGTCATGAAATCGGAAGACGATACGCTGGAGAATCTTGTCCGGAAGAATGCCAAGGGACTGCTGTTGAACAATGCCGCTGATATGGGGATTCCTCTTTCTGTTCACGATGGCATGCGACACCTCCGCTATCAGCCGGCTACACAGTTTTACAACCTGGATTATGATTTGCGTGTATTCGAGTACCAGTTCCGCGATTCAAGCAGCGGATTGTTTTCAACACGCGACGGAGCCTGGGCCAGTTATGGCGGATCGGTGGGGCCGCATCCCGAAAACAGGGTACTGATTGCACAGCTTACCACAGACGGAATTTTAAGTTTTGAACTGAATGTACAGTTGGCGGTACCCGACGGTGGTTCAGAAAAGTGGGTAGCCAGAAATCCGGCAAAAGATGAATTTACCTTGCCCTCCCTGATGTACAGAAGTACAGAGGACAATCTTGCTCCGGAAGTACTTCTCAATACAATGCAGCCTGCAACGGCAAAACCGGGGGAGTTGGTCCGTTTTGAAGCAAAGGCCAGCGATAAAGACGGGAAAATCACCCGCGTGGAATTTTATGTTAACGATCACCTGGCTGCCACAGATGTTGAAGCACCCTTCCGTTTCGAACAAAAAGCGGGAGAAAAACCGTTGAAAGTCGCCGCCACGGCGGTTGACAACAAGGGAGCGAAAACCAGAAGCAAGGATTGTTTTATTGTTACGGAGAAATTTAACTGAGGCCTTTGTTTTTCATCGGAGGCTCTTCGTTGCAACCTGGAGTTACCTTCCTGTTTTTAAAGATAACCTTAAGTTAACCTTCCGGGAAACTTACCAATATGCATCATTGGCAATTTTGTTCCCGCAACCGTGTACTGCGTAGCAGCAGTGCGACCGTGTTTCAGGACCCGGTTCACCAACCTAAAACCCATACAGCATGAAAAAGTATACCCTTGTTATTTGTCTGTTCTTTGCTGCCATTTTCGCGAAAGCCCAGAGCGGGCTTGAAGGCATCATTGTGGAAAAATATTATGTTTCGGATGCCAATGATACCATGGCGAACATGGATGGCGGTGTCCTTCCCATCGGCTCCGTGACCTACCGCATTTTTGTAGACATGCTTCCCGGCTATACCTTCCAGGCCTGCTATGGTGTGCCCGGTGTGGCCGGTCAGTGTCCGGCGCATGAGTTGAAAATTGAAACCAGTACCTTGTTTTTTAACAACGAAGACCGGGGTGCGGTGCATCCGACCATACCTTTCAGCAGTACCGACAACAATACGGTGATGCTGGATTCCTGGCTGTCGGTGGGTGCGGCCTGCAACGGCTGGTTCGGCATTCCAAAGGTGGAAGATAACGGTGTAGGTACCGTGGTAAACAGCTATTCACCGCAGGTGCTTCAGAACAACAATGCCGCCGCAGGTATTCCGCTCACACAGCAGGATGGTTTGATACAGGTCTTGAACAGGACACCCTTGTCGGTTACCGAAGTTGGTCTGACCTCACCGGTGAATATCCTGGAGATGTTCAACAACCAGAACGATGGCACCAACGGACCTTCCTTCATTACGTCCAACGGCGCCTGGTCGGCGCTGGGCGGAACGATGGGTCCCGACTCCATCACGAACAAGGTGCTTATTGCACAGATCACCACCGATGGAGTGCTCACTTTTGAACTCAACGTGCAGCTTGGGACCCCCATTCCAGGCCTTTCGGAATCCTATGTTGCCAGGAATGCCGCCTGCGGGGAGTTTCTGGACAGCACACTTATCTACAATTCATCACTGACTTCGGGTACCTGGCAGGTGGCCACGGAGGGTCCGGCATTCAGCCTGTACCGCAATCCAACCAGCGATTATTTCAACATGATGATTTTTGCATCCAGAAAGGCCGGGAATTATTCCTATGCGATTTACACCCTGGATGGCAAAAAAGTTTCGGGACATGCCCTGGGCATGTTACAGGGTGACAGTATGCATCCGGTCGATCTCTCCGCCCTGTCAAGCGGCACCTATATTGTTGAACTCAATGCGGATGGTCTCAGCACCGCGCGCAGAGTTGTAAAGTTTTAATCTGCAGAAGCAGATCTCATCCCATTTCAGCATCAGATGAAGCATTCAGTGCACATGCAAGCCGTATTCAGTACGGTATTCTTTCTTCTTCTATGCGCCTCCGCATTCGGGCAGGGAACGGTGCGGGGCAAGGTAACGGATCGGGGCGGTGAAGCACTCAT
>JAEUTF010000274.1 GCA_016788185.1 Bacteroidia bacterium
AAAACTTTTTTTTCATGGGTTTTGGATTAGATTAGGTTGACTATAGAAGGGCACTGAATTCTTTTTACCGGAAAACATCCTTTCAAGTGGCCGCCTGCTGTGCCGAATACGTCTCCTCTGTCTGTCTGGCTTTGCAGCAGCCAACGTCCGTTCACGCCTATTTCACGGTACCTTATCGTTGAAGGTTGAATTTCTTAACACTGGAGCGTTACCACGTTCAATGCTTTACAATCGCCGACTGTCCCGATCGTACTTTTTCTGCTCACAACAGGATTTATGCGATTGTCATTCAAGCCATTGTTTACAAGCTGTATTTTGATCCGTACACAAGGCAAACGGTTTTGTGTCGTCAGGATCTTGTTCCTTAGACAGGAATTTCCCATCATGGGAACATCGGGGTTAATTCGATTTTGGCGCCTGACAAATTGCGCGCTGGAAGGCGTGTAGGAAAGGATCAGGTAAAACAGTATAAATGAAAAATTGATGCGGTGGTTTTTCATTGTAAATGTTTTTTAGTGAAATGGTCCGGCTAACGAAACAGTCGGCATCAAATATATCTTTTTTCGCTTATATCAAAAAACCTTCATGTTTTATGTTGGTCAGAACCAGGGTCTGCTTTTCACTACTTGTGGCAGCCGGGCGCTACTACTTCTGGCATATCAGGTAATTTTTTCAACAGGTATTTTCAAAGCCGGAAAACTGCTGAGCAAATGGTTTTGTTTAAGGTGATTTAAGTTAAGAATGCTATCCACAACCAAAATGGCATTAATTGAACATCCGTTCATATAATTTTTATACCTTTATACCCACACGGCAATTACATTTTAAACAGAGCACATCATGAAACGTTTTTTCCTTCTTTTAATGGCTGCGGCCATTCTGAATACCGCAACGGCCCAGGTACCGGAACTGTGGGGGACCATGTCGGTCGGCGGTCCTTTTGGCATCGGCGGAATCATCAAAATAAACGGGGATGGTACCGGCTATGTCATGGACTATGCCTGCCTGGGGGGAACGGCGGGAGGAAGCCTCCAGAGCAGTTTACGGCCTGTGAACAGCACCCTGGTGTACGGCCATTCTGTTTCCGGCGGAACCCAGGCCCTGGGAGATATCTACCGCTATCATCCTGCCACCAATAGTTATACTTCGCTTTTCAGCATGGATTCCCTGTCGGGGTATTATCCGAGGGGCACCCCCATTGTGGCAACGAACAATAAACTGTATGGCCTGACCAATAACGGCGGCGTCTATGATAAAGGCGTTCTCTTCAGTTATGACCCTGCCCTTAACCAGTACCTGAAGCTGCATGATTTTAATGACACGACCGGGCAGTTTCCCACCGGCTCGGTGATTCAGGCAAGTACCAACAACAAGCTTTACGGCATGACCACCACCGGCGGACAGAATTCCTGCGGGGTGATTTTCAGTTACGATATCAGCAATTCGGTCTATGCCGTGGTGCACCCTTTCAATTTTACCACTGGCTTTGCCCCTTATGGGAGCCTGTTGCAGGGGAGTAACGGTTTACTGTATGGATTGGCCTCCGGCGGCGGAAGCACGGGATACGGTGTTCTTTTTTCATTTGACCCGGCCAATAATGGTCTGAATGTGATCCATCATTTTAACGGTACAGACGGAGCCGCCCCCATGGGCACCCTGGTTGAAGATGGCGGACTATTGTATGGCTGTACCTCACAGGGAGGAGTCAACAACCGGGGGGTGATATTCAGTTGTACGCTCGCCGGAAGTAATTTCACCAAGCTGTATGATTTCGCGCTGGCCACCGGAAGCGGACCCTTTGGCGGGGTGTTGATGGCCAGTGATGGCAAGCTGTATGGGATGACCCTGAATGGAGGCGCGAACAGCTTGGGGGTCATCTATTCCTTTCATCCCGGAACGGGTGTTTATACTAAGATGTACGACGGCAGCTTTTCAACCGGGGGGCTCCCGTACGCCGATCTGATCGAGTACAGCGCTGCAACAGCCATCGGGGAGTGGGAGCGGGAGCTTGATCCGGTACGAATTTCCCCAAACCCGGCCTGCGGCATCACCTCGGTGCATTGCAACACCGTATTGCTCCCGGCTTCCTTTACCCTGCTGAACAGCACCGGGCAAATCGTCAGGGAAGGAGGTTTTCATTCGGAAACAGAGCCGCTGAAACTTGATCTGCCTTCCGGGGTATATTGTTTGGTGGTGAAAACCACCGGGGCCAGGTATACGAAGAAAGTGCTGGTTCAATAAAGGCACCTGTTTTTTCCCGCGCGAAATGGCTTTCGGCAGCAGTCGGCTTCCTTTCCGTCCTTTGGAAGCAGGCAGGGAGAATGCTGTTGATAAAGTACCGCTGAAGGTGCGGCCATTCAAAGCGCGATTCCCCTGCCAACTCCATCACCCGGATCAGCCCGGAAAAAAAGGAACCATTCTGCCTCAGAAAATCTCCGCCTGCACACCTCATTGTAAAGGGTAAGCAACATGAAGGGCCATTTCCTTTTTACAAATAGCCCGATTAATTTTGACAATTCGGGTCAATGACTTGGAGAAAGGCGGGTTTTGACCTAAATTGTCGTACTATTTTCACCATGTACAACCAACATAAGATTCTGCGGGTCTTGCAGCTGATCAGCCTGCTGAAAACGAAGCCTGCCAAAACCATTCGTCATTTGTCAGAAGTACTGGACAGCACGGAGCGCACCGTTTACCGTTACCTCGATCTGCTGGCCGAAGTAGGTTTTCAGATCAGCCGGGACGGGTTTAATCGTGTTTTCATTGACCAGGGAGACCAGGTGCAGGAGCTTGTTTTTACCAAAGAGGAAATGGATCTGCTGCAGCAACTGGTACAGACGGTGGGCAGTAAAAGTAAGTTCAGAGACAGCCTCTTAAAAAAACTGGCGCTACATTCCGAGGCCCATATCCATTCCAATCATCTGCTGAAGGCGCATCTGGCGAAAATTGTGGAGCAGCTGACATCGGCCATTCAATCGCGCCGGCAAACCATCTTAAAGAAATACCATAGCGTCAGTTCCAATACGATCAGCGACCGGCTGGTGGAGCCGGTTTGTTTCACGGACAACTACCAGAACCTGGTGGCATTCGAGGTGAAAACAGGGAAAAACAAGTATTTCAACATTGAGCGCATTCCTGCCGTGCACATCACCCGGCGAACGTTCGAACACGAGGCCAAACATAAATTCAACCGGCCGGATGTATTCGGATTTTCGGAGGGGGAGCGTACGTACCGGGTGGACCTTCTGCTCAATGTAAGAGCGGCTGTTCTGCTGCGGGAAGAGTATCCGATGACGTCCGCACTGATCACCCGGGATAAAAAAGCCGGGACGTATCGTTTCTGTACAAGGGTCAACAACCTGAAAGCGATGAAACGCTTTATCCGGGGAATGGAAGAAGAAATTACGGTGCTGGGCGGAGAGGAGCTATTGGCCGCGCTGAGCAGAAAGGCGAGATAGATGCTTTAATGGGGCTAAGGGTGCAAAGACCCCGGGAATTGGTGTTAAGCGCTCCGGATTCCGGAACGCGAATCAATGTAAAAATGCCGGAAGGCTTTTTTGAACCGGGCCTGCGGTTTGATCCGCCCCGAGACCCCTTTCAAACCCCTTCTATTGATTTTCAGGGCTTCGTGGAGGCGGTCCTCGCCCGGATCATTTCTGAATCTTTAGTTGTTGAGCTAAGCTCCCGATCTGAAAAGCAGGCGCCGGGTAAAAGAAGAAACAGGGCTTCCGTTTCAGGTAATCCTTCTCCTCATCAGGGAATTTCGTTATATTTGTTTAGTCCTCATCTAAACCAATACCATGAAGAAATGTCTACCCGTCTTCTGGCTGCTCCTGTTCTGCAGCCTGAGCGCATTCGCGCAAAACCTTATCCAGATGCCGCTGCCACCTCAAAACACGACTTTTTCTGGCAATGTGCGGGGATACTGGTTTACCTCACCCACCTGCTTCACCATTACCGGGGTGGAAGTGCCAACCGATGCTTCCTCCGGAGCGCAGAACATTGCCGTGGTGCGGCTGAATGCCCCGCCGCCCCTGTATTCAACCACCACCAACGATTTTACCGTCCTTTATCTGACCCAGAATAATCCGGCCACCGGCATCATCCCGCTCAGCATAGAGGTGGGGGTAGGGGATGTGATCGGCATCCTGGGAAACCGGGCGGATGTCAACAGCTACGGCACCTCCCCCTCTCCCTCCACCATCAACGGATTTCCCGTGACACTCACCAGGCTGGGGATGCAGTTCAACCTGTCGACCACCGCACCACAGGATCTCTGGACAGAAAATGCCGGCTCGGTGAGCCGGGTATGGATGTATTACGATACCACCTTCACCTTTACCGTGAACCAGGTGTGGACCGGCGGCACCACCTATTCCTTCTCTAACGGAGCTTCCGCCAGCGCCACTTCGGTCTGGGATTACGGCGATGGCTCACCGTTAGATACCGCCTACAACCCTTCGCACACGTTCCCGGCACCGGGCAATTACAATGTGTGCTCCTACATCACGGGCACCTGCGCTTCCGACACGGTGTGCACCACGGTGATCATCTGCCCGGCACCCGCCCTGGCCGACTACACGTACAGCATCACCTATCCTTCGGTGAGTTTTACGGA
>JAEUTF010000001.1 GCA_016788185.1 Bacteroidia bacterium
ACCATGGTCGTGGCCGGCGTCTTCCTGGTAGCCCGGCTGTTCCCGGTGTTTTCGATCTCCTGCCCGGCGGCGCTGGAAGTGGTGATGTGGACCGGCGTCCTCTCCGCGCTGTTCGCGGCCATCATCGCCTGCACGCAAAACGACATCAAACGGGTGCTGGCCTATTCCACCATGTCGCAGATCGGGTACATGATGTTCGCGCTCGGCGTATCGGGCTACGGAGGCGAAGCGGGGCTCGGCTACACAGCCTCCATGTTCCACCTCTTCACCCACGCCTTCTTCAAGGCCCTGCTCTTCCTCGGCGCCGGCGCGGTGATCCACATGATTCACAGCAACGAAATGAAGGACATGGGGGGCTTGCGCAGAGCCATGCCCGTTACCCATCTGACGTTCCTCATTGCCTGCCTGGCCATTGCCGGGATTCCGCCCTTTGCCGGTTTCTTCAGCAAGGAAGAAATCCTCACCGCAGCCTGGAATGCGAACAAAACCGTGTACGCCATCGCGCTCCTAACGGCCGGCCTCACCGCATTTTACATGTTTCGTCTGTATTACAATATTTTCTGGTCGAAGGCCCCTGCTGCGCAGGAGCATAACCCTGGTGAACACGCCCACGGCGAAGGCAGCCTGAGCATGAAGGTACCCTTGCTGCTGCTCAGCCTTGGCGCCCTGGGCGCCGGATTCATTCCGTTCGGAATGTATGTCAGTTCCGACGGTCAGCCCCTGCATCTTCCTTTTCATCCGGAGGCCGCCATCCTTCCGGTCAGCATCGCCCTGGCGGGCATCGCCCTGGCCACCCTGCTGTACAAAAGCGAAAACGAAAGGCCGGCGCGGATCGCCGCCTCCCTTCGCGGACTTTATACGAGCGCCTACCGCAAATTTTACATCGATGAAGTGTACTTCTTCGTCACCAAAAGGATACTCTTTCACCTGGTGGGACGTCCCGCGGCCTGGGTCGACCGCCACGTAGTGGACGGCAGCATGAACGGGCTGGCGGCGCTGGTAGCCTGGAAATCGAATCTTATTAAAAGCATACAATCGGGCAAGGTACAGGATTATGCCCTGTGGTTTTTCACCGGCATCTTCGGACTCACCCTGCTTGCCATTTACCTCGCGAACTGAACCATGGCCATGAACCTGCATCTCCTCGTCCTTGTACCCGTCCTCACGGCCCTGGCTATCCTCTTTTTTAAAGAGTTAAAGACGGTCCGCGCCATTGCCCTTGCCGGTACGGCATTGCAGCTGCTGCTAGGCTTTGTGCTGCTGGCCGCCTTCTGCGCCGAACGCGCTGCGGGCAATACGGCGCCCATGCTCTTCTATTCCTCCTATGAATGGTTCACCCCGCTGGGCATTGCCTATACCACCGGTATCGACGGCATTGCCCTTTCGATGATCCTGCTCTCCGCCCTGGTGGTCCTGTCGGGTGTGCTGGTATCCTGGAAAATGGAAAAGCTGAGCCGCGAATTCTTCTTCCTGTTGCTACTGCTCAGCGCCGGCGCCTACGGCTTCTTCATCTCCCTCGACCTGTTCACGCTCTTCTTCTTCCTCGAACTGGCCGTGATTCCGAAATTCCTGCTTATCGGGGTGTGGGGCAGCGGCCGCAAGGAATACAGCGCGATGAAACTGGCCCTGATGCTCATGGCCGGATCGGCCTTTGTCTTCCTGGGCCTGCTGGGCATGTATTTCAACAGCCAGGACGCTAACGGCCTTCACACCTTCGACCTTACCGCACTCTCCGCGCAGCCGCTTCCGCTTTCCGCGCAGCTGCTCTTCTTCCCGCTTACCTTCATCGGCTTCGGCATTTTCGGGGCCTTGTTTCCCTTCCATACCTGGGTACCCGACGGACACAGCTCGGCGCCCACCGCCGCCTCCATGTTCCTGGCCGGCATCTCCATGAAGCTGGGCGGCTACGGCTGTCTGCGCGTGGCCACCTACCTCATGCCCGAAGCGGCGCAGGTGTATGCCCCTTACATCGTTCTGCTGGCCACCATCGCCATCCTGTACGGCGCCTTTGCCACCATGATGCAGAGCGACCTCAAGTACATCAATGCCTACTCGTCGGTCAGCCACTGCGGATTTGTACTGCTCGGCATCGGCATGCTCAACGAGACGGCCATCACCGGAGCGGTGATGCAGATGATCTCCCACGGACTCATGACCGCACTTTTCTTCGCCGCCATCGGCATGATATACGACCGCACCCATACGCGGCAGCTGGCACAGCTGGGCGGCCTGCTGAAGGTGATGCCCTTTATCTCCTCCATCTTCGTCATTGCCGGCCTCTGTTCCCTCGGGCTTCCGGGCTTCAGCGGCTTCGTGGCGGAGATGACGGTCTTCATGGGCTCCTGGCAGCATTCCGGAAATTTTTACCGGCTGGCCACCATCGCCTCCTGCGCCTCCATCGTTGTCACGGCGGTGTATATACTCCGTGCCGCCGGAAAAGCCATCATGGGTCCTGTGGCCGATGCGGAACACCTGCAACTCGGCGATGCCACCTGGAACGAGAAGACGGCCGCCGTGCTCCTCTTGTCCGGCATCGTGGTGATTGGCATTGCCCCCTTCTGGCTCAACGATTTGCTCCAGCCCGGCGTGCGGGGACTGATGGCCAATATCGGTCGTACCCTAATTCCTTAAGAACGCGATGATGTTAACTGAATTTCTACAAAGTCTTAAACACGAGCTCCTGCTCTGTATCGTCCTTTTCAGTATCCTGATTCTTAAAATCAGGGATGAAGGGCGCGGACAGCACAGCTGGGCCCTCATCGTACACGTGCTGCTGGCCCTGAATTTCATAGCCGGTTTTTTCTGGAACGGAAGCGGAGACCTGTTCAACGGCATGTTTAAGGTCAACGACCTCATCCTTCTCGAAAAGAACATCCTGAACCTCGGCCTGCTCCTCGTTTCCCTGCAGGCGCATCCCTGGATCAGAACGCACCGGCATCTTCCCGAGTTTTACATGCTCATGGTCTCCACGCTGATCGGCATGTTCTTTATGATCTCTTCCGGCCACCTGCTCCTCTTTTACATCGGCCTTGAACTCTCCACCATTCCCATGGCTGCGCTGGCCAATTTCAACCTGAACAAGAGCAGCTCGTCGGAGGCCGGCATGAAAATGATCATGTCCTCGGCCTTCAGTTCAGCGCTGTTGCTGATGGGCATTTCGCTTTTGTACGGTAGTTGCGGTTCGCTGTCCTTCAGCAGCATCAGCGCAACGCTCAGCGGAACGCCCTTGCAGGTCTTCGCCTTCGTGTTGCTGTTTACCGGCTTTGCCTTTAAACTCAGCGCCGTGCCCTTTCACTTCTGGACCGCCGATGTCTACGAAGGATCGCCCGTGCCTGTGGCGGCTTACCTGTCGGTGGTTTCCAAAGCGGCCGTAGCCTTTGTCTTTGTGACGGTGCTGTACCAGGTATTCACCAGCATGGCCGCCACCTGGTACGCCCTGCTTGCCCTGGTATCGGTGCTCACGATACTTATCGGGAATCTCTTTGCGCTGCGCCAGCAAAACATGAAGCGCTTCCTCGCCTTTTCCAGCATTGCCCAGGTGGGGTTCATCCTCATCGGCATCACCTCGGGATCGCAGGAGGGAGAAGCGTCTGTCGTGTACTTCCTGCTCATTTACCTCTTTTCCAACCTCGGCGCCTTCGGTGTGGTGAACCTGGTCAGTTCCGTGAGCGGGCGGGAAAACATCAACGACTACAAAGGATTTTACAAGAGCAATCCGGCACTCAGCTGGATCCTCACCCTTTCGCTGTTTTCGCTGGCCGGTGTTCCGCCTACGGCGGGCTTCTTCGGAAAACTATTTCTGCTCACCGCCGGCGCGTCCACCGGCAATTATCTGCTCATCGGCATCGCCGCGGTAAACATGGTGATCTCCATGTACTATTATCTGCGCATTGTCAAAGCGATCTTCATGGATGAAAATGAATTTCCGGTTCCGGCCATCCGTACAGGGCTGGTGCCGGGCCTGGCCATGCTGATCTGCCTGCTGGGCATTCTCTTCACCGGCTTTTCCGGCCAGTTGTACCAGTACATTCACAGCCTGAGCAGCGGCATTTGAAAAAAATAATACAGCAAGATGGCCATCAACAAAAACCATGAATTTGAAGAGCTGGAAGGCGTAAAGTGCTGCATCGTGGAACGCAGTGTATCGTCCGAAAGAGCCGCTTTCCTGAAAGCCTTGCTGGAAGGAAACGGGTATACGGTTATCGTTAGCGGCGTCGTGCCCAAGGCCGCTCCTGCTCCTGCCGTAGCGGAAGGGGAACCGGCACCGCCTCCACCGCCGCCTCCCGCTCCCACTCAATTCACCGTGGGCGTTACCGACATGACCTTTAACAGCGTCAATGCCGTGTTCGGAAGGCTCTTGCGTACCCCTGAAGGGCAGGTGGTGACGCTGGCCTACTGGCAGCAGAAGGAAAGCAGGGCCAGCGACGAAGTACCCTATTTTGAACAGGCTGCGGAATAAAACCTGCCGCCAGCAGGAAAACCGTCTCCTTTTTCTTCCGGTCGTCGGTTCCACCACATTTTACAGATTACTTCACCCTGACACTGCCTTCACTCCGGCCCCATGTCACTTTCGGGCAGGCCCTATCGTTAGGTACGACGCTGATCTCCTATAAATTTCTTAACGTCAGCAGTTTTTCCCAGTGGCTGTCAATCTCCTGTTCCTCACGGTGCAGGAAGTCTTCGGCCCGGGCCGGGTTTTTGGCGCGGATCACCTCGAACCGCTGCTCTTTGTACAGAAAATCACTCACGGGGATGGAGGCATCCTTTGAGTCGAGGCTGAAGCGTTCTCCCTTGGCCTTGTGGGGATTGTACCGGAAGAGCGGCCAGTAGCCTGATTTCACGGCTTCGGCCTGGTGTTCGGCGCCCTTGCCCATGTCGTAGCCGTGGGCGATGCAATGGCTGTACGCGATGACGATGGACGGACCGGGAAACGCCTCGGCTTCGAGCAGGGTACGCACCGTATGCTGGTCGTTGGCGCCGATGGCGATCTGAGCCACATAGGCGTTGCCGTGAGCGATGGCCTGCAAGGCCAGGTCCTTTTTGGAGGTTTGTTTGCCCTTGATGCTGAATTTGGCACTGGCTCCCAGCGGCGAAGCTTTTGATTTCTGACCACCGGTATTGGAATACACTTCCGTATCGAGCACCAGGATGTTCACTTTCTCGCCGGTTGACAGGACATGATCGAGGCCGCTGAAGCCGATGTCATAGGCCCAGCCGTCACCTCCTACGATCCACACCGATTTCTCGCTGAGGAAATCACTGAGTTGCAGCAGCTCTTTCGCGTCGGGGTGATCCAGTCCCCGCAATATCTCCCGCAATTGCGTGATCTGTTTCCTGCGATTTTTGAAATCTCCTTCGCTGACTTCAGGTGAGGTCAGGATCTCTTCTGCCAGATCGGGACCCACCATGTTTTTCAGGCGGTGAAGGAGGTGGGAGGCGGTTTCCTTTTTCTTGTCGGTAGCCAGGCGCAGGCCCAGTCCGAATTCCGCATTGTCCTCGAAAAGGGAGTTCGCCCAGGCGGGACCGTGACCCTCCTTGTTCTGTGTCCAGGGCGTGGTGGGCAGGTTGCCGCCAAAGATGGAGGAACAGCCAGTGGCATTGGCCACGATCATCCGGTCGCCGAAAAGCTGGGTCAGCAATTTCAGGTAAGGCGTTTCGCCGCAGCCGGAGCAGGCGCCGGAAAATTCAAAGAGGGGCTCATAAAACTGCGTGCCTTTCACGGTACTGCGGTTTACCCTTTCGCGGTCGAGGTCGGGCAGACCGAGGAAGAAATCCCAGTTTGTCTTTTCCTGTTCGCGCAGTGGCAGCTGATCGGCCATGTTGATCGCCTTGTGCCCTTTTTCGCTTTTGCTTTCGATGGGGCATACTTCCACGCAGAGGTTGCAGCCGGTGCAATCCTCCACCGCCACCTGCAAGGTATAGGCTTCCGTATCGCGAAAGAACTCCTTACCGACCGGAACCGTATGTTTGAAAGCGGCGGGAGCGTCGTGCAGCGCCTCTTTGTCGTACACTTTGCAGCGGATGGCGGCATGCGGACAAATCAGGAAGCACTTGCCGCACTGCGAGCACAGATCGGCATCCCACACCGGCACCTTGTCGGCGATGTTTCTCTTTTCATACCGGGTGGTTCCGCTGGGGTAAGTACCGTCGATGGGGAAGGCGCTCACCGGGAGCTGATCGCCCTCACCGGCCAGGATGGAACCGATCACCTCTTTCACAAAGGCCGGCGCGGCTCCCGAGATGAGGGGCTCCGGTTTCAGCCGGCCGGTTTGCCGGGATGAATAATCCACCAGGTGCAGATGCGCCAGCGCTTCGTCCACGGCATGGTAGTTTTTCTGAATGGCGGCTTCGCCCTTGCGCGCGTAGGTCTTGCCGATGGCCTCCTTGATTCTGGCCACCGCCTCTTCGCCGGGGAGAATGTTGGAGATGGCAAAGAAGCAGGTTTGCAGGATGGTGTTGATCCGCGAACCCATACCGGTTTCACGCGCCACCCGCGAGGCGTTCACCACATAAAATTTCAGCTGCTTGTGTATGATTTCTTCCTGGATGGTATCCGGCAGAAGGTCCCATACCTCGTTGGCTTCGTACGGCGTATTGAGCAGGAAGGTCGCACCCTTCTCGGCGAATTTCAACACATCATACTTGCTCAGGTAGGAAAAATGGTGGCAGGCCACGAAACTGGCGCTTTGCACCAGGTAGGTGGAACGGATCGGCTGGTAGCCGAAGCGGAGATGCGACACCGTGAGTGATCCCGACTTCTTGGAATCGTACACAAAGTAACCCTGCACGTGCTGGTTGGTGTTCTCGCCGATGATTTTGATGGAATTTTTATTGGCGCTCACGGTACCGTCGGCGCCGAGGCCGTAGAAGAGTCCGCGGAAGCGGTGCTGCGCCTCCAGGTTAAAATGCTCGTCCCATTCCAGGCTCGTATGGCTCACGTCATCGTGAATGCCGATGCTGAAATGACGCTTCGGCTTTTCCTTTTTCAGCTCCGCGAACACGGCCTTCACCATACCCGGATTAAATTCCTTGGAGGCCAGACCGTATCGTCCGCCGATCACCAGGGGCTGCTTCGCCTCCCAGCCTTCGCGCAGCGCGCTGCATACGTCGAGATACAGGGGCTCCCCGATGCTGCCGCTTTCCTTGCACCGGTCGAGTACGGCGATGCGCTCCACCGTGGCGGGCA
>JAEUTF010000016.1 GCA_016788185.1 Bacteroidia bacterium
TTAAATTCTTCTATTCCATCGTAGTGAAAGGGCACCACCGGGGTTCCCGTTTTGTCAATTATTCCGGCCTTTGTTTTTCCATACACGTTCACCACTTTTTCGACATAGGCCTTGCCGTCTTTAAAGGCGCGTGCATATTTATAGGTACAGGGGATCACTTCCTTGCCTGTCACGTCGATGTATCCATCCAGTCCGGCAAGGTTGGTCACTTCGCACAAACCCTCCCTGAACTGCCCTACCGACGAATAATTTGCCTGAATGTCCCGAACGATGCTGCCGGCTTTGTCGATGATTTTCCATTTCTTTTTTAACCTGACGAAGGCCAAACCATCCGAAAAAGAGGTAGCGGTATCGTACACTGTCTTTATTATTTCCTGGCCTGCCCGGTTGATAAATCCGAATTTACCGTTCTTGCTGACCCTGCAATAATCTTCACGAAACGAACTGAAACTGTTATAACGGGGTTCCACGATGTAATGCCCCCTGACGTCAATAAGACCCCAGAGGTCTTCACTTTTCTCCCTGTCAAAAATATACACCCAGGCCATGCCCTCTTCAAATGCTTTTACAGCCTCCCATTTGTATACCGGCTCCCCTGGCTGAAGGCTGTCCACAAAAGCATACATGCCATAGTTTGGGTGTTTATTATTCTTCACAAAACCGGGCTTTTGAGCCTGCGCTGCGTGAAACACCAAGCAGGCAGCAAACACCATGAACTTTGAAACGAGCGACAGGGAGTAAAAACTCTCCCAGGTCCGGATAAGGAGGCGAGGCATAGAATGAGCAGTGTTAAAGTATCAAATAAGACGATGGATGGAGAAAAAAACGGGCAACTGGGCGTTGTTTATTCTCTTTCATCCGGTTAAACCTCCATATTAATTCAATTGTTACTTTCCCTTCAGATAATCCCCTCCATCCAAAGACCAACTTCCAAATTTCCCGACCAATGCAAGATGGCCTTCAGCTGCAATACGCATCCGTATTCCCATTACTTCATCACAAAAAATATCAAATCTCACCGCAAGGTCCTTCGCCCTTTCGTTAGATCCGGTCGGCGGCCGGCGCTGAGGCCTTTGCGACATTCCAGGGTTTCAGTCGAGATGATACTTTGCCTGAAGCAATTGCATCAACCGCAAGGTAGCGTCCCTTTTCTGTCTGGCTTTGCTGCAATTGATCAACATCATGCCGCCAAAGTAATGCAACTTGACGATGTATTCATTGATGATGGCGGCATCCGTGGTGATCAGCTGTGGATTTCCATCGGGCCGGTGGTACGTATAAGGATATTTTTCCATCATATCCTGAAACACGGCGCCGTCAAACACCTTTCCGGTCATGTCGAAATAGGTGTTCATCCGGGTGAGCTGCAATTCTTCCTGCTGCTTAAAATTTGCCTGCGCCGCATAATACGTAGATACGGAATCCGATACGGCCTTGTCCGTCATCAACCTGAGCATACCCGAACTTTTCATTTGATCATAGGTACGGTCGTTTAATTCAAAACGCGAAGCCGGGACCGTAATGATCCGGGCAAAATAATAAATGGTATTGCCGTACAAATGCCGGTCGGGACGCCTGAGCAACTGTATCAGTGAATCTATTTTAAACTGGTTGCTGTCGCTTTCCACACTGAATCTGGAAATTCTTGCCGTGTCCGTCTTCAAATCTTCCAGCATGGATTTCACATATTGCTCTTCCCTTTCGCCTTCAATCTTGTGTTCCAGCTGGTACTCGGCCAGAAAGCCGCAGAACACCGCCAGGAACAACATGATAAATTCCCGGAAATACGATTTCCAGTTTTTCTTACCATGTGATGCATGTGCATGATGATGTACTTCCATACTTTTTAATGTGCTGCTCCTACGGAACGGCTGTTGTTGTTTTTTTGTAATGATACTGTTTTCAGCAATCTTTCAGACCTGGCGAACGAGAGGTTTTTCAAAACTTATCCCACGTTTTCCTGCCCGGCCAATGCCTTCTCTGCCGGAGCGGCCTTTCAGCCCATAGTCAGGAATCGAACCGGGAAGCGTCCCATTCCTGGCCGGGCGGAAACAAGGCAGCCTTTCTCTTTTTCATTTCCAGCGCCACCAGGGCGCTCTCGCCACCCTGCCGCTCCAACTCTGCGATGATGTTCAGGTAGCTTTGCTCATCCCTGTTCTGACTCAGCTTAAACACATGGTCGAACTTCTCTGCTCTGATTTCAAAACCGGCTATCGCGGGCATCATTTTCTCTACATAGGCCGCCGGCAGATTGTCGTATATCGTTAAGGATTCCGTATTCCCCTTTTCAAACTTCAGGGTGAATTTCCGCATGAAGCGGATCAATTCCTCCTCCGACATAAAGTTCATCGGACCGCTCACATGAATGCTCATGTAATTCCAGGTAGAGCCGGATTGCGGATTGCTGTACCAGGAAGCGCTGACATAGCAGCTGGGCCCCGTAAACACCAGCAGGGCCTTGGGGTTCTCCAGAAAGGCTTTGTGGTGATCCGTCTTCCGCATGATGTGGCCCTGCAAAAACAGGTCTCCGTTTCTTTCCTCAAACAATACCGGAATCTGTGTGGCGACCGGCTTCCCCGATAAATCGCTGCCGGTGAGGAAGGCGAAGGGATGATCGGCCATGAAGTCCAGCAGGGTTTGCCGGTCCTGTTCTTTAAAGTATGAAAACGTATACATGATCCGCTTCTTTTGTTTTGGCGAAGATAGACAAGGCTATAGGTTAAGGGCGATGGCCTTTCGAAAAAATTCAATTTGATTTCAACCGGAGATCCTTCTCGCTCCATCGTGATGTTTGTACGGACCCATGACATCCGCTCACTTTGTGCCCGGCTTCCGTCTGACCAGAAAGGTTTCAGGAGGATACGCCGTGAAAAAGTAAAAAGCAGATCCGGGATGAATACGGCCATGAGGGATACACCTGTAGATCCCGGTGGTCATCGGAATCAGTCCTTCAGCCCGTAGCGGATGGCCGCTTCCAGCACGTCCGGGTTGATAGCACTGAGCGCCTTGAACTTGATGCAATACCCGCTCACGCTGGCCTTGCCCAAATCTTTTCCATAGGTTCTGGAAAGAAAGGTCTTATCCTCGATGCCCATGATGTACACGGAGATGCCTGTGGTATTGGCGCTGATCCCCACCCGATAAAAGTCCCGGGTTTTTCCATCCGCATAGGTGATGGTTGATTGGCCGTAGCCGATGTTCGGGTTGGAAACAATTTTGCCTTCGCTGTTTTTACCATCCAGGAACCACAAACGACAGTCAGGCTTTATGGCCAGAATGATGCGCTGCAGGGCCTGCACATCGCTGCGCTT
>JAEUTF010000053.1 GCA_016788185.1 Bacteroidia bacterium
ACCGGTATTGAAGATTTTGACATCGGCGACACCATCGCTGACTTTGAAAACCCCGAAGCACTCACCCCGATTGCGGTGGATGAGCCCACCATGTGCATGTTGTTTACCATCAACAACTCTCCCTTTTTCGGTAAGGAAGGACGCTTTGTAACGTCGAGGCATATACGCGACCGGCTGTACAAAGAGCTGGAAAAGAACCTGGCCATGCGGATCATGGAAACCGAATCGCCCGACTCCTACCTGGTGTACGGGAGAGGCGTATTGCATCTTTCGATTCTGATCGAAACCATGCGCCGGGAAGGGTATGAACTTCAGGTGGGACAACCGCAGGTCATCACCAAGGAAATTGACGGGGTAAAACATGAACCGGTGGAACACCTCACGGTCGATACTCCGGAGGAAGTAGCCGGCAAGGTGATTGAACTGGTCACCCAGAAAAAAGGCGAACTGAAGGTGATGGAACCCAAAGGGGATCTTCAGCACCTGGAATTTGAAATCCCGGCAAGGGGACTCATCGGTCTTCGCAGCAACATACTCACGGCCACGGCAGGCAGAGCCATCATGGCTCACCGTTTCTCCAAATTTGAACCCTGGAAAGGCGGCATTCAGGGACGTATCTCCGGGGTGTTGCTGGCCAAGGAAACCGGTACCGCCACGGCCTATTCCATTGACCGTATGCAGGACCGGGGATTCTTCTTTGTTGAACCCGGGGAGCAGGTATACGGCGGACAGATCATCGGACAACACATTCGTCCGGACGATTTGGTGATCAATCTTTGTGAAGCCAAGAAACTCACCAACATGAGGGCATCCGGGAGCGACGACAATGTACGCATCGCACCGAAAACCAATTTTTCACTCGAAGAATCGATGGAATACATTGAGAAAGACGAGTACCTTGAAATCACTCCAAAATCCTTAAGGATGCGGAAGATTTACCTCGATGACAACGAGCGCAAGCGCCATGCGAAGAAGATGGCGGAAGCCTGACTGATGTGATACTCTAAACGTTCAAACCGCCGGTGAAGATCTCTTATCCGGCGGTTTGTTCATTTGGTCGAAACCCTGAACGGATTGGACTAATAATTCAGCCATCTTCTGAGGGCTTCATTATATTTGAATGAATGATTGACCGGATCATCGAGAAATACTACCACAGGGTCCCCGATAAAAGGGCCCAAAGCCTGCTTTTACACACCTTGTTCTGGGTGGTTTGGCTGACACGCTCGTTTTATGATACCTATAGCTTATGGGGCGTACAGTGGGGGATGGTCTACATTTTAATCGTTTTCGTCAGTCAGGCTCCCCTGGTGTACATCCATCTGTACTGGTATGTTCCCAAACTGCTGAACCGCAAAAATTACCTGCTGTACATCCTGGTCACCGCCCTTTCCATCTACGGCTACTCGCTGCTCAACTACACCCTGCTTTGCGCCCTTCCTTCCGAAAACATGCCGGAAAGGATGCTGCGTTTCCTGGCCACCATCACGCCCAACTACGATTTACTGGAAGGTGTCATCGTCGTGATTTTAACCTATGCCCTGAAATACACCCTGATCGCATTTATCACACAAAACGAACTGCTCAAACTTCAGAAAGAAAAACTTCAACTTGAACTGAATGCCCTGAAAGCCCAGATTCACCCCCATTTCCTCTTTAACACCCTCAACAATCTGTATTCACTGACCCTGAAAAACTCCGACAAGGCTTCTGAAATTGTCCTGAAACTCTCGGATATCATGCGTTATGTTTTATACCAGGCCAACGAGGAAAAAGTGTCGCTGAAGAAAGAACTGGACTTCATCAGCAATTACACAGAACTGCAGCGCATCCGCTACCACGACCGCTATGATATCAGTTTCAAAGTTATCGGAGAAGTGGAAAACCAGCAGATCGCTCCCCTCCTTTTTATCGACTTTGTGGAAAACGCCTTTAAACACGGCATCGACAAGCGCTTCAGCGATGGTTTTGTACACATCGCCTTCCATGTGGAGAGCACGCGGCTGGCCCTGCATGTTTCCAACAGCATCGGCAACAACGAAAATTCGGGGATCCGGCAGCAGGATGCAGGAATCGGTCTCAACAATGTCAGAAAAAGGCTGGCCATCCTCTACCCCCAGCAACATCACCTGGACATCAGCAGCCGGGATGAAGTATATACTGTAGACCTTGAAATCGATTTATCATGAACAAGTTAAAATGCATCATTGTGGATGACGAACCCCTGGCGCAGGAAGTGCTGGAGCGGTATCTGATGAATATCCGTGAACTCGAACTGGTAACGAAGTGCAGCAATGCCCTGGAAGCGTTTGAAGTACTCAACAACGAAACCATCGACCTTATGTTCCTGGACGTTTCCATGCCGGTCATTTCCGGGCTCGATTTCCTGCGTTCATTGCACAAGGCTCCGGCGGTAATTATCACCACCGCACATCCCGACTTTGCCTTGCAGGGTTACGAGCTGGATGTGGTGGATTACCTGGTAAAGCCCGTATCCATGGAACGTTTCATGAAAGCGGTGAACAAGGCCATTGACCGCGTCAGAATGGCCGCCCCGCCCTCGAAAAGCAGCAAAGCCGATTACATGTTCGTCAAGAGTGATCAGAAACTGATCCGGGTTAATTTCAGTGATATTTTCTACATCGAAGGCATGAAAGACTATGTCAAGATTTTCACGAGGGAGAAGATGATTGTCACCCTTCATACCATGAAGTTTTTTGAAGCCAATCTGCCCTCCGATCAGTTCATCCGCATTCATAAAAGCTATATTGTGAACGCTGCCGGTATTAAGTCCATCAGTGGCAACGAACTGGAGTTGCATCAGAGCAGATTACCCATTGGAAACAGCTATAAAGAAAGCCTGATGCGGATCGTTCACTCCTCCTGACTGCCGGGAAGTGCAACAGGGAGTTCCTGACCGAGTCAAAAAAGGCCCTATTCTTTGATTTAGTAAACGCCTGCTTGTACTTTTTTAATATTCTGAGGGATCATGGCCTATTCGCGGTATATTTGACTACACAATCTCCCAAAACAGAATGAAAAAACTCTTTATGGCAGTCCTGGGTATTTCCCTGGCCGTCAGTGCAACTGCTCAATTAAATGTCAGTTTCCGGTCTAACCTGACCTACCCCAGCGATGTACTTTCCAACATCGGGGGCTATGTTGACTCCGCCGGAAATGAATATGCGCTGGTGGGCTACGAATCGGGCCTGTCCATTGTCGATGTAAGCGACCCTGCCAACCCCTTTATCGCCTTCAGCGTACCCGGCACCAATTCAAACTGGCGCGAAGTAAAAACCTGGCAAAACTATGCCTACGTGACTACCGAGGGATGTTGCAACGGACTCCAGATTGTCAACCTGGGTTACCTGCCGGATTCGATTCAGTACAAGTACTGGACGGGCAACGGAGCCATCTCCGGGCAGCTGGAAACCATCCATGCTCTGCATGTTGACGAGGCCCATGCTTATCTCTACGGAAGCAATCTCTTCAACGGGGCGGCCCTGATTGTAAACCTTGCCGATCCATGGAATCCGGATTACAAGGGACATACCCCCGGCTCGTACATCCATGA
>JAEUTF010000138.1 GCA_016788185.1 Bacteroidia bacterium
AAAAATTCAACGGACGGGATATCTTGTCAGAGCAGTTCACACTCATGAAAAAGCATCAACACAATCACAAACGCATCTTCATTGCCGTGATGATTTTAGTGGCCCTCATCTTCCTGATGCTGGGTCCGAAAGCACGGGCCGGCTCGGCGGAAACCGGCGCCGCCGTACAACTGATGGAACACAACGTACCCATCGTCACCATTATTAAAGCTATCATCATCACCTGATTATGAAAAAACTCAGCAAACGTATTTTGGAATTGACGCAGGGCTTCCTTGCTTTGCACCATGGAGCAGATCGCCATCTTCGCCTCGGGAAAAGGAAGCAACGCGGATCGTCTGTGCAGCTACTTCCGGCATCACCCCTCCGCTCGCATACGCCTCATAGCCTGCGACCGCGAAACGGCTGGGGTTTACGACATAGCCCGGGAGCACAGGGTCCCGGCCATCCATCTCAGTCCTGAACTGAGGAAGGATCCGGCCGCCCTGCTGGCTGTTTTAAAAAGCCACCACATCACCTTCATCGTCCTGGCCGGTTACCTGCGCCTGATCCCGGCAGCTATCGTGGCCGCCTATCCGAAACGTATCGTCAACCTGCATCCGGCCCTGCTGCCGAAATTCGGCGGCAAAGGCATGCACGGCATGCATGTGCACGAAGCGGTTTACCGGGCGGGTGAAAGCGAAACGGGCATCACGGTGCATTATGTAGATGAACGTTATGACGAAGGGGACATCCTGGCCCAGTTCAGGGTAAAACTGGAAGCGGGCGACACCCCGGATCGCATTGCCGGAAAAATCGCCCTGCTCGAAGCCGAGCATTTCCCCCGGGTTGTGGAAGAAGCGTTACATACCCTGCTGCCTTCTTGAGCCGGCAAGCCTGCGCACTATTGTTTTAAGAAGGCTTTGCCTCCCTAAGGGTACAGAGAGAAAAAGGTCTCTTGGATATTCAGGAAACAATCCTCGGCCATGAGCCCATGTCATCCGGGTCTTAAAAGCAGTAACATTTTAAACGGAGAATTACGCTTTTACTTCTGACCTTGTAATTCCTTTTCCGGCATCAGTTCCCGTACCGCTTCCATGATCGCTTTCGCGTCAAAATTGCATTCGCGGTAAAGCTCCTTTTGCTCCCCGTGTTCAATCCACTGATCGGGAATACCGAGGCGAACGATCTGCGCCTGGTAGTGATGGTCGATCATGAATTCAGCCACGGCACTGCCGAAACCACCCTGTATGCATCCGTCCTCCACTGTGATGATCTGCCGGAATTCACTGAAAATTTCGTGCAGCAGCGCGGCATCGAGAGGTTTTACAAAACGCATGTCGTAATGCGCGGGGTACAAACCTTCCTCGGCCAGCTTGTCGCAGGCCTCCACGGCGAAATTACCGGGATGGCCGATGCTCAGGATCGCCACCTTTTCTCCGCCACGGATCTTACGGCCACGCCCTACCGGAATCGCTTCGAAAGGCTTCCTCCAGTCTACCATCACACCGTTCCCGCGCGGGTAACGGATCGAGAAGGGGCCAATGCCCGGATGGGTGGCGGTGTACATGAGGTTGCGCAATTCCTGTTCATTCATGGGCGCCGAAACGATCATGTTGGGAATGCAGCGGAAGTATGCCAAATCGAAAGCGCCATGGTGCGTAGGTCCGTCGGCTCCGGCCAGTCCCCCGCGGTCGAGGCAGAAAACCACCTGCAGGTTTTGCAAAGCCACATCGTGTACCACCTGGTCGTAGGCGCGTTGCATGAAACTGGAATAGATATTACAAAAGGGAATCATGCCCTGCGTAGCCAGGCCGGCCGAAAAGGTAACGGCATGCTGTTCCGCAATGCCCACGTCAAAGGCGCGTTCGGGAATCGCCTTCATCATGATGTTGAGCGAACAGCCGGAAGGCATGGCCGGGGTGACTCCCACGATCTTGTTGTTCATCTCTGCCAGCTCCACCATGGTATTTCCGAAAACATCCTGGTATTTGGGAGGCTGGGGTTTTTCGATCACCGGCTTCACAATTTCACCGGTAATTTTATCGAAGAGCCCGGGCGCATGCCACTTGGTCTGGTCTTTCTCCGCCAGCTCATAGCCCTTCCCTTTTACAGTGAGGCAGTGCAGGATCTTGGGACCGGGAATCTGCTTGAGGTCGTTGAGCACCTTCACCAGGTGGTTCACATCGTGTCCGTCGATCGGTCCGAAATAGCGGAATTTGAGCGACTCAAACATATTGCTCTGCTTGAGCAGGGCGCTCTTCATGGCATTCTCCACTTTCTGGGCGATCGCCTGCGCATTGGGTCCGAACCTCGAAATGACGCCCAGCATCTTCCACACTTCGTCCTTTACCTTGTTGTAGGTGCGGCTGGTGGTGATGTCGGTGAGGTATTCCTTGAGCGCGCCCACATTGGGGTCGATGCTCATGCAATTGTCATTGAGTACCACCAGCAGGTTCGAATCTTCCACGCCGCCGTGGTTCAGGCCTTCAAAAGCCAGTCCCGCCGTCATGGCCCCGTCCCCGATCACGGCGATGTGCTGTCGCTTTTTATCGCCTTTGAGGCGGGAAGCCACCGCCATACCCAGCGCTGCGGAAATGGAGGTGGAACTGTGGCCCACGCCAAAGGTGTCGTATTCGCTTTCGGAGCGCTTAGGAAAACCGCTGATGCCCTTGTAAATCCTGTTGGTATGAAAAACATCCCGACGCCCGGTCAGGATCTTGTGACCGTAGGCCTGATGGCCCACATCCCATACCAGCTGATCGGAGGGGGTATTGAAGGCATAATGGAGGGCTACGGTCATCTCCACCACCCCCAGGCTGGCTCCGAAATGGCCGCCGTTCACCGAAACGATATCGATGATGTACTGGCGCAATTCATCGCAGAGCTGCTGAAGTTGCTCTTCCGGCAGCTTGCGCAGATCCGAAGGAAGCTGGATGTTCTGAAGCAGGGGTCCTGCTTGCACCTGGTGCATGGGCATGGGATTGAGGTTACAAAGTTAAGGAATTGTCAGGGAACGGATTTTTTGGCCGTGCTGGTATCGTGGGCTGATGGTTTAACAAAACAAAAGGGAATTGGTTTTTCCCGCTTCTGCCTTTCAGGGCAAAATCAACGTTTAAACAGCTGATTACAAATCAAGAAGGGATGCAACGACTTTCTGGCCGGAAAAAAGGAGTGTGCCGGAGCACCAAGCCCATGAACCCGCAGGCACCTCCCTGTTCACTGTAAATTCAACAATATCCTATCTTTGAAAGATGGAATTGAATCCTTCCCTGTTCTGGGATACAGATCCGGAAAAACTGGATTACGATCAACATGCACGTTATATCATGTCAAGGGTCGTTTCTTATGGTAAATGGTCCGAATGGAAACAATTGCTGAACTTCTACGGCAGGGAAAGAATTGCTTCAGAACTTACGCGGGAGAGGGAGCTTGACATTAAATCAGTTCATTTTTTGAGCGTGATGTTGGACATACCCCTTAAGGATTTCACATGTTATTCAGGGAAACCCTAGCACCTGAAACCTGGAATTTGTTTGTTCAGCTGTCAGAGTCCGTTCTGTTGAAGGATTTTTACCTGGCCGGAGGAACAGCCCTGGCCCTGCAGATAGGCCACCGGAAATCCTACGATCTCGATTTTTTCCAGCAGGGAGCATTAAAAAACGAAGATATTCTTGAAGGTCTATCCGGTTTTGAAAAGCTGGAAATAGTGGCACAATCTCCACGTATTCTGGTGCTGATGATCAACAATATTAAGGTAGATTTTGTGCGGCATCCGTATCCCTTAATTGACCCTTTGAATACCGAAGGGTCTTTACGTCTGGCTGCACCGAAAGACATTGCAGCCATGAAACTTCATGCTGTGGCCGGCAGAGGAAGAAAAAGAGATTTTACTGATTTGTATTTTTTACTGGAGAAATTCACCTTGAAGGAAATGCTTTCATTTTATTCCTTGAAATACAAAGACGGAAACGAATTAATGGTGATCAGGAGCCTGTGTTATTTTGGAGATGCTGATGCTGATCCTGAGATTAATTTTACCGGGCAAACTGTAAACTGGATGACCATAAAGGAAACCATTGCCAAAGCGGTGAAGACACTTTAATTGCAACTGTCATTTCTTTCCTGCAATCCTTGATTCCCGCATCAAAATCGCTTTCCTTTGCAGGGCTGCATGAAGCCGGGTGGAATAAATCTATCGCCTTGTTTTACAGTTAATTGAATATGGAACATACCGCTGTCAAAGACCTCTTAAACGCCACCTCCATCGGAACAAGCGCCATCGCCAAAGGATGGGTACGCACCAAACGCGGAAATAAAAATGTGGCCTTCATCGCCCTGAACGATGGCAGCACCATTCACAACCTGCAACTGGTGGTAGATCCGAACCGGTTCAGCGAGGATCTGTTGAAAAGCATCAGCACAGGAGCCTGCATACGGGCCAAAGGGCTGGTGGTGGAATCCAAAGGCTCGGGTCAGGCCACGGAGATGCAGGTGGAGGAATTGCTGGTGTACGGAGAAGCGGATCCGGAAACCTATCCGTTGCAGAAGAAAGGGCACACCCTGGAGTTTCTCCGCGAGATTGCCCACCTGCGTCCCCGCACCAATACCTTCGGCGCCGTGTTGCGCATCCGCCATCACCTGGCCTTCGCGATTCATAAATTCTTTAACGAGCGCGGATTTTTCTACCTGCACTCGCCGATCATCACCGGCTCGGACGCGGAAGGCGCCGGCGAAATGTTTCACGTCACCAATTTCGATCTTGATAAAATACCGCATACCGACGAAGGCAAAATAGACTACAGCCAGGATTTCTTCGGCAAGGAAACGAACCTCACTGTATCGGGGCAACTGGAAGGGGAACTGGGCGCCATGGCGCTGGGTAAGATTTACACCTTCGGTCCTACCTTCCGTGCGGAAAATTCCAATACACCCCGTCACCTGGCCGAGTTCTGGATGATCGAACCCGAGATGGCCTTCTACGAGATCAGCGACAACATGGATCTCGCCGAGGAGATGCTGAAGTACCTGATCCGTTATGCGCTCGATACCTGTTACGATGACATCAGCTTCCTGAACAACATGTACGATAAGGAACTGCTGGCACGCCTGCAGTCGGTGGTGGAGCAGCCTTTCAGGCGCCTGACGTATACGGAAGCCGTGGGCATCCTCGAGCCCTGCAACCAGCAGTTTGAATTCAAAGTGGAATGGGGCACGGATCTGCAAAAAGAGCACGAGAATTTCCTGGTCGATCATTTCAAAGGGCCTGTGATCCTCACCGATTATCCCACACAGATCAAATCCTTTTACATGAAACAGAATGAAGACGGCAAAACGGTAAGGGCCATGGATGTTTTGTTTCCCTGGATCGGTGAGATCATCGGAGGTTCGCAGCGTGAAGAGCATTACGACAAACTGCTGGCGCGTGTGCGGGAGATCGGCATCGCCGAAGAGAGTTTATGGTGGTACCTTGAAACCAGAAAGTTCGGCGCCTGCCCGCACTCGGGATTCGGACTGGGCTTTGAACGCCTGGTGCTCTTTGTGACCGGCATGAACAACATCCGCGACGTGATTCCTTTCCCGCGGACTCCGAAGAACGCGGAATTCTGAGCACGGTGTATCGGGCCGTGACCCTGCCTTCCGAAACGGCGGCAGTCAGGACAAGTGTCGGCCTCCGGATTCCATTTTGCAAATTCTTTGCAGGGTTTTACCCAAATTTCACCCCTTTCACATCCGCTTTCTTTAATTTCGGGGCATATTCATCATGCAGAAATTAGGTTTACATCAAAAGCTTTTACAAAAGCTCAGTCCGCAGCAGATTCAGCTGATGAAACTGCTGCAGGTGCCTACCGCTGCACTCGAGCAACGCATTAAAGAAGAACTGGAAATAAATCCCGCGCTGGAAGAAGGGAGTCCCGACGACATTGCTGAAGAGGAAGTACAGCAGGAGGAAGGCGATATCGGCGATGATTTCGGCAATGAAGAGGAGGGCCCCGAAGAGGAGGAACGCACGGAAAGCGCCGACGAAGCCGAAGCAGATGCGCTCTCGGAAGCCATCCGCAAGGAAGAGGTGGACATCGCCGATTACATTGAAGACGATGACGTACCTTATTACAAACTGAACGCCAACAACAGCTCGGCCGACGACGAACGGCCGGAGACCCCCATCACGGTGAGTGTATCCTACCAGGACAACATGCTGGCGGGTCTCAGCATGCTGCCGCTCGACGATCACCATTACCTGCTCGCGCAGCACCTCATCGGCAGTCTCGACGACGACGGTTACCTGCGCCGCGACCTGGAATCCATCGTGGATGATCTCGCCTTTACGCAAAACATCAGCACCCACGCGAAAGAACTGGAAGAAACGCTGAAACTCATCCAGACCCTCGATCCTCCCGGCATCGCCGCCCGCGACCTGCGTGAATGCCTCATGCTGCAGCTGGAACGGCGCCACCGCGAGCATATTTCTGGCGATGTGGCGTACCGCATCCTGAAAGATTACATGGAGGAGTTCTCCAAGAAGCACTACGAAAAAATTCAGCGTGGCCTTGCACTCGACGACGAAGAGCTGAAAAACGCCATTCATGAAATTCTTACGCTGAACCCGAGGCCGGGCGGAGGATCGGCGGAAGACACCAGGACCAGTCAGCAGATCATCCCGGATTTCATCCTGAGTGTGATCGACAACCAGCTGGAGTTAAGCCTAAACTCCAAAAACGATCCCGACCTGCGCATCAGCCGTTCGTTTCAGGAGATGCTGTCGACCTATGCCAAAGACAAGAAGAAAGACAGCAAGGAAGCGGTGGCCTTCATCAAATCCAAGATCGACGCCGCCAAATGGTTCATTGATGCCATCAAACAAAGGCAGCACACCCTGCTCGGCACCATGACCGCCATCATGAATTTTCAGAAAGAATATTTTTTGCAGGGCGATGAACGCGAACTGAAGCCGATGATCCTGAAAGACATCGCCGACATGGTAGGACTCGATATCTCCACGGTATCGCGCGTGGCCAACAGCAAATATGTGGAAACGCCCTACGGCACCTTCCTGCTCAAGTATTTTTTCTCCGAGGGACTGCAGACCGACAGCGGCGAGGAAGCTTCCAGCAGGGAAATCAAAAAAATTCTGGAAGACCACATTGGCAAGGAAGACAAAAAACATCCGCTGCCCGATGAAAAACTGGCCGAGATCCTGAACAAAGCCGGATACAACATTGCCCGGCGCACGGTGGCCAAATACAGGGAACAAATGAACATTCCCGTAGCGAGGTTAAGAAAAGAAGTCTGATCGTCTTCCCTGCTGCCCGGCGATGGTTCGCTTCAGGCCCGGCGCAAAGAAATCAACACGAAAAAATCTATAGTATATTTCATCGCAGGCGCATGAACAAAGTCACCCAGTTTATCTCTGTTTTCTTCCATCCGCTCTTTATGCCTCTGTATGCCACCTGGCTCCTGCTGCACAGCGGCAGTTATTTAAGTTATGCCGTGACGCCCCGCCTGCAGCAGTTCCTGTACATTGTGATTTTCGTAAGTACCTACCTGTTACCTGCCAGCATAGCCTGGATCATGTGGCAACGCGGCTGGATCAGGAACCTGGAGATGGAAGAACGCAGCGAACGCACACTGCCCTATTTTCTCACCCTCTGCTGTTACCTTGCCGGCGTCTACCTTCTCTTCAGTCTGCCGGTACCCCGTCTCTTTGCCCTCACCGTGCTCGGTGCCGGCCTGGCCATCCTGTTCGCTTTTCTCATCAACCTGCGCTGGAAAATCAGCGTACACATGATTGGCATCGGCGGCATGATGGGATTGTTTTACGGCTATGGCCGGTATTTTCATTTACAAAGCCTGTGGAGCCTGGTGCTGATCGCCCTGCTGGCCGGCATCCTTGGCAGCGCACGGCTGTACCGGAAGGCGCACAGCCCGGCCCAGGTCTATGCCGGTTTTCTCTGCGGCTTTGCCATTGAATTCGGATTTATTTACGGCATTGCGAATTTCATGCTCAAAGGCTGATCCGCGCGGTCTTTCCAAAAGGCGGGAACAGCAGGTGGCCTCCGGCAGACATTCACTCTTCACTACGGACCCATCCACGAACGTTGCCTTGCAAGCGCAGACCCTCGGTTTACATACGTCGCTTTTAATTAATTTTGCCGCCATGAGTCACAACCTTTCCGAACAGGAAATAATTCGCCGTCAGAGTCTTGAAGAACTCTATAAACTGGGCATCAACCCCTATCCCGCCGAGTTGTACCCGGTCAATACGAGTGCGGCCGCCATCCACGAAGGATTTGAAAAACATCCGGAGGGATTCACAGAGGTGGTACTCGCCGGCCGCATCATGAGCCGGCGCATCATGGGGAATGCTTCCTTTGCCGAACTGCAGGATGCCAGCGGCAGAATCCAGGTGTATGTGCGCCGCGACGACGTTTGTGCCGGAGAAGACAAGACCCTGTACAATACCGTCTTCAAAAAACTGATTGACACCGGTGATATCATCGGCGTGAAAGGGTATGTTTTCAAAACACAGACCGGTGAAACCTCGGTGCATGTGCGCGAGTTCAGCCTGCTCACCAAATCGCTGCGCCCCCTTCCCTCCGTAAAAGAGAAGGACGGGGAAGTGTTTGACGCCTTCAGCGATCCCGAACAACGCTACCGCATGCGCTATGTGGACCTCATCGTCAATCCGCAGGTGCGCGAAACCTTTGTCAAGCGCACACAGCTGGTGAACAGCATCCGTCAATACCTTGGCGGCCGTGGTTACCTGGAGGTGGAGACCCCCATTCTGCAGCCCCTGTACGGAGGAGCCGCCGCACGGCCTTTCAAGACCCATCACAATACCCTCGACATGACCCTGTACCTCCGCATCGCCAATGAGCTCTACCTGAAAAGGCTCATCGTGGGCGGATACGAAGGCGTCTATGAATTTGCCAAGGACTTCCGCAACGAAGGGATGTCGCGCTTTCACAATCCCGAATTCACCCAGGTGGAACTCTACGTGGCCTACAAGGATTATTACTGGATGATGGAACTCGTGGAGGAGATGGTGGAGAAGGTGGCGATGGATCTGCACGGCAGCACCGAAATCCGGGTGGGCGAGCACCTGATCAATTTCAAACGACCCTGGAAACGCTTCACCATGTACGAAGCCATACACCACTTTACCGGGGTGGACATCTCCGCGATGAGTGAAGAAGAAATGCGCGCCGCCGCCATCCGCCTGGGCGTGGAAGTGGACGACAGCATGGGTCGCGGAAAACTCATCGACGAGATCTTCGGCACCCATTGCGAGCATCAACTCATACAGCCCACTTTCATCACCGACTATCCCGTGGAGATGAGCCCCCTCGCCAAGAAACACCGCAGCAAGGAAGGGCTGGTGGAACGCTTTGAAGCCATCTGCAACGGTAAGGAAATCTGCAATGCCTTCTCCGAACTCAACGACCCCATCGACCAGCGCGCACGCTTTGAGGAGCAGCTGGAACTCGGCAAACGCGGCGACGAAGAGGCCATGCAGCTGGACGAGGATTTTCTGCGCGCCATCGAATACGGTATGCCGCCCACGGCCGGCCTGGGTATCGGCATCGACCGCCTCAGCATGATCATGACCAATTCCGCCTCCATCCAGGATGTGCTGTTCTTCCCGCAGATGCGACCCGAAATGGCCATCTCCTCCTTTGAGCATGAAACAGCCCATCTGTTGGGGATCCCCGCCCCCTGGGATGAAGTCTTGCGGAAGATGGGCATTCAGACCAATGATCAGCTCAAAAGCCTGAACCCGAACAAGCTCTTCAACGATCTGGGCGGTATGCGCAAAAAGCTGAAGCTCGACGCCGGAATGCCTTCCATCGAAGAGGTACGCGGCTGGGTGGGCGGCTGATTCGTTTTCTCTGGTGAGAAGAATGCCGGATGGCACTGGTCAGCCTGCTTTGTGGTATTTCCGTCATTTCAGGATTTCCCTTCCGAGAAAATAGCGGGGCCAGTACAGGAAAATTCCTGTTTTGGCCTACCTTTGTCATTCACCAGAAATCTTATGAAGTCCATGTTCAAATTCAATCTCCTGGTCCTGTCTGCCCTCCTGCTGGTACTGCCTGCGGCGGCGCAACTGGATACAGGCAGTGTACGTCCGCGCCTGAAACAGCACATCAGCACCCTTGCTTCCGACGAATACGGTGGCCGCGAGCCGGGCACCAAAGGCGAAGAGCTGGCCCACGCGTACATCATCAAGGAATTTAAATCCATCGGCCTCAGCCCCAAAGGCGAAAAAGGATTTCTGCAAGCGTTCACTTTTACCAAAAGCCTCAAAACAGGTCCTAAATCAAAGTTCGTAGTGGGCGGCGTTGAACTCAAAGCCGATCAGGGCTTTTACCCCCTGGCCTATTCCGCCAACGCTTCCGCAAAGGGAAAAAGCGTAAAGGTGGGTTACGGCATTGTCGCCCCTTCCCTCGGCCACAACGACTACCTCAACCGGACGGACCTCAAGGGAAAAATTTTCCTGATTGAAGCCTCCACCCCGGATAAAGGCGGCCCGCATTCCAAATTCGGTGAGTTCGCCGATCTCCGCACCAGAATCGATACCGCCATCGCCTACGGCGCGGCGGGCATCGTGTTTTACACCTACGACACGGAATTAAAAGAACCCGTGCTCAGCGCCAAAATGCGCATCACCCCTTCCACCCTGCCCGTTCTGTATGTGGTGCGTGACAAAGTGAGCGCACTCACCAACGACGTACCGGTGGACATTGACATGACGGCTGAGATCATCAAAGAAGAAGCCACCGGCCACAACGTGCTGGGCTTTCTCGATAACAAGGCCGCCAACACCATCGTGATCGGCGCGCACTATGATCACCTCGGTCACGGCAGCGAGGAATCCCTCTACCGCGGTGAACCCGCCGTGCACAACGGCGCCGACGACAATGCCAGCGGTGTAGCCGGTGTGATTGAACTGGCCCGTTACCTGAAAGCGAAAGGGCCCAAAAGCAATAACTACCTCTTCATGGCGTTTTCGGGAGAAGAAAAAGGTTTGCTGGGTTCCGGCTATTTCACCAAGCATGCCACCATCGAACTGGAGAAAGTGAATTACATGCTGAACATGGACATGATCGGTCGTCTGAAAAAAGAGGAACCGGTGCTGATCATCAACGGCGCCGGAACTTCCGATGCCTGGAAGATCACCATGGATTACATGAAGCCTTCCGCCTTTAAAATCAAAACCACGGAATCCGGCGTGGGCCCGTCCGACCATACCTCCTTTTACCTCAAGAATATTCCGGTGCTGCACTTCTTCAGCGGCACGCACAACGATTACCACAAACCTTCCGACGATGAGGCCCTCATCAACTACGAAGGCACCATGGACATCCTGAATTACATGATTACCCTGATGCAAAAGCTGGATGACAAAGGCAAAATCGCCTTTGTGAAAACGAAAGAGGAAAACAACGAGGACAGCCCCCGCTTCAAGGTGACGCTCGGCGTGGTGCCCGACTATGCCTTTGAAGGCGAAGGCATGCGCATCGACGGCATCAGCGATGGCAAGCCTGCCGCGAAAGCGGGATTGAAAGCCGGCGACATCGTCAAGCAGATCGGTGAGCACAAGGTGCAGGACATGATGAGCTACATGAAGGCGCTCGGCAAATTCAACAAGGGCGACAAGGCACAGGTTACGGTGACGAGAGGCAAAGAGGACATGAAGGTGGAGGTGGAGTTTTAACCCGGTCGGAATTGCGTAAAAACACTGAATTCCCAACACAAGGCAGGTCGTCCGCACGGAGGCCTGCCTTGTTCTTTTACGTCCTCTTGCAGACGGTGGTTTTGCTTTTCCAGCCGGCCGCTCCGCTCAGGGGGCAGACGACCATCACGGTGAGCGGTAAAGCCATGGATGCGGCCCACCCCGCCCTGTTGCTGGAACAGGTGATGGTCATCAACCTGAATACCCAGCAAGGAGTTTTCGGCGCCGCCGACAACAGCTTCAGCGTGCAGATCAGCAAGGACGACACCCTGATCATCACGGCCATGGGTTACCGCTCCGACAAAATATGTTTCAGGGATTCAGCGCTGAAGGCCCACTACCACATCATTGTACCCCTTCGCAAACTCAGCATCAACCTGGAAGAGGCCACGGTTTTCGTGCCGCGCGACCTGAACCGCATTGAACAGGACATCAAAAAGCTCGGGTACAACGCCCGCGACTACCGCCTCAGCGGCGTGGACGCCTGGCAAAGTCCGGTGACGGCCCTGTACCAGGAATTCAGCCGGAAAGAGCGCAGCAAACGGAAAGTGGCGGAATTGATGAACGAGGACCGCCGCCGCGAGCTGCTGCGCGAAGTGCTGGCCAATTATGCACGCGCCGGACTGATCAAACTGCGCTACAACGAATACAATGCGTTTATCGATTACCTCGCGCTGAACGAATTCATGCTCCAGGCATTTACCCAATACGAACTGGCCTTTTACATCAAGAAAAAATACTACAGTTACATGGAACGCTGATTCGCCCGGCCGACGCGCTTCAGCCCTGCACCACGCTTTTGTTGCCCAGGAAGACGGAAAGAGCTTCCCAGCCCGGCATCCGGTCGGCGATCAGTTTGAGGATGGCGGCGAATGGTATGAAGAGAATCATACCGGAAGCGCCCCACACAATGCCGCCAATGACAATCACGATGAGCGTCGCCAGGGTGTTCAGTTCCAGCCTTTGTCCCACCGCCCAGGGGAAAATAACATTGGCCTCGAGGTATTGCACCGCTGTGAACAAGGCCACCACGCCCAGCGGGTACCAGATGCTTCCGTAGCTCACCCAGGCATACACAATGGGCAGGATGGCGGAGACCATGATCCCGATGTAGGGAATGAAGGTCATAACGGCGGTGAGGTAACCAAAAAGAAAGGGATACGGAATGCCCATCATCCATAGTCCAAACGAATTGAGGGTCCCGACGATGAAATAGACCAGGGCCATTCCCTTGATGAACCTGAAATAGGTGAGTACCGACAATTGGATCACTTCCGCAATCTGCGACCGCTGGGCGGCAGGCAGCACCAGGTAAACCATCTCCACCAAACGACGGCGGTACAACAGGATCAGAAAGGCATAAATGGGAATCAGCGCCAGCATAGCCAGGTTCAGCACCAGCGACTGCATGGTGGGACCCACCAGCCCGAACGAAGAACTGAAGGTATTGTTCAGCGCATCGTGTATCCAGACGCTGATCTCCTCTTCGGTCAGGTTGAAGCGCCGGGTCATGTATTCCACCAGGGCGAGCATCAGCTCCTTCAGCTTGGTTTGGATGAGGGGCCA
>JAEUTF010000156.1 GCA_016788185.1 Bacteroidia bacterium
CCTCCGCTGAATGCTGCCGCCCTGGCCGATATGATTGAAAATCTCCTGTGGGAGCGGAAAAAGGTGCATTGCTCCATGATCGGGTACAGCCAGGGCGGAAGGATTGTGATGGGATTGATTCATCGTCTTCCACACCGTTTGCAGGAAGTTTTCATCCTGGCTCCGGATGGCCTGCAGCCCAACAAAATCAGAAACTGGGTAAGCCGTACAAGATCCGGCAGAGGCATCGCTAAACTGTTTGTAAAAAACGCTGCGCTGTTGCAGGGTACCATCCGGATGCTTGCACGTTTTGGCTTCATCAGTGAAAAAATCAAGCAGTTCTACCTACACCAAAGCGCCAGCGAAAAAGATCGTTTTAGGATTTACCATACCTGGCTTTGTTTAAGGAATTATGAAACACATCCCCATTTGATGGATCATTATTGCAGAACCAGAAACATCCGCACCGCCTTCATCATGGGTAAATACGACACCATCATTCCTGTGAAACTGGCGGAGCGTTTCCTTCAGACTATGCAGCACAAAGCAGACTTGCATATTTTGGATTGCGGACACAAGCTGCTGCAGTCCCGATCGTCCATCGCCCGGATCATCCTCGATAAAAACCCTGAAAAGCCGGTGGAAAGAAATGGCTGAAACGGAGCGCCGCCGGGAAACAAAAAAAGGCAACCGTCCGGTTACCTTTTACTTATGTGTTTGGTCTGAAACAGACTATTTCCTCCAGCTGTGCTCGTCGGATACGGTAAGTTTTTTACGTCCTTTCTTCCTGCGCGCAGCCAGTACCCTGCGTCCGTTGGCAGAACTCATGCGCTTACGGAAACCGTGTTTATTTCTACGCTTGCGTAACGAGGGTTGAAATGTCCTTTTCATAGTGCTCTATATTATCCGATAAGGGAGCGCAAAGATAGAAAAAATGTCTTTTACTCAAAAAGAAATTTATTTTTTCAGAGTATTTGACGGGCCAGGTAAACGATCACTTTCGTTTCAAAGAAAGGATCCTTGAACCAATCACTAATTTGCTGTATTTCAACTGATTTACCAAAAGCTTGTAATTCCTCTTTCAGATCGCCCCCTTTCAGAACGAGCCAGCCATTGGGCAAACTGCCCATTTGTCCGGGCTGGAGTACATTCCGGGTCCATTTTACCAGATCCGGCATGGGTGCCACAGCCCTGCTCACAACATAATCCACTTTGACTTCCAGTTCTTCCACCCTGCTCCGCTTGGCTTCTGCATTTTGAAGCGATAGCGCCTGTATCATTTCATGGACCGCCTTCACTTTTTTTTCAATCGAATCGACCAGGATAAACCGGCATTGAGGATTCAGGATGGCCAGGGGAATGCCGGGGAAGCCGCCTCCCGTTCCAAGATCAAGCACCCGGGCACCCGGGTAAAAACGTATAAAACGGGAAATAGCCAGTGAGTGCAGCACATGCTTTACTTCAAACGAATCGGTATCTTTTCTGGAAATCAAATTGATACGCGAATTCCATTCAAGAAAAAGCGATTTGAACCGATGCAGTTTTTCCTCCTGTTCCGGCTGGAGCTCAGGCAGATAGTCTTTGTATAAAAAAGAATGCCCCATGTGTTCAGACATGGGGCAAAAGTATGCGAGAGTGAGCGATTAGTGGTTGACGTACTCCGAGTTTTTCATGATCTGGTACAGAAACTCCCGGGCGCGGAACAACTGGGCTTTTACGGTACCCAGCGGCAAGGTGAGTTCCTCTGCAATTTCTTCATACGACAATTCCTGGTAATACCGGAGTTCCACCAGGCGGCGGTAACGGGGCTTTAATTTCTCCACCACATCCTTCATCATCATCACCTTTTGCTTTTTCATCATCACATCGTCAGGACCCGGTCCTTCCGATCGTACTTCCAGGGTCATGTCCTGCCCCTCTTCGTTCTCAAAGCCCCGGTCAATGGACAACATGAGCTTCCGCTTTTTGCGAATGAAGTCGATGCAATTGTTGGTGGCAATTTTAAAGAGCCAGGTACTGAAGGCATAATCGGGGGTATATTGCCGGATGTTTCGGAAAGCCTTGCCAAAAGCTTCTATGGTCAGATCCTCCGCATCATCGCGGTTGTTCACCATTTTAAGCAGCATGTAATAGATTGAATCTTTGTAGCGCGCCATCAGTTCGGCATAGGCTTTCTGATCGGCGTCATCAACGGCCTTTCGTACCAGCTTATAGTCCTTAATGGCCTTATCAGACAAATGCTGAACTTCTTTTTCTGCTACCTGCACGATGGGTTTGGGTTGTTCCATAGGTTGCTCCGGATTGCTTTTTGCGGTTGATTTTTTCCTGTTACTCGCTTTTTCAGGTGTTAAGGTAGAGGTAACGGCCATTATTTCCAGGATTTGGTTTTGATGAACAGGTTAGAGATGGCCAATAAGGGGTAAGAAAATGCGGCAATGAGGTCGAAAAGCGGGAGGAAAAGAAAGAGGTCGGTCTCACCCAGTTTTTTATATCCTTTCCAGCAAACGATCATTTGTGTTATCAGCCTAAACGCGACTATTCCTACGATAAGCTGCCAGTTTAGTTTCACCAGAAATGCAAGAAGGATGGCCATCCAGAACAAAAAGAGGCTTAAATAATAGATCCCGATGAGGGCCCGGTCGCTGTTTTTATAGAAGGTACCGGTACTCATGTGGCGTTTTTTCTGCCAGATCCAGGTATAAAGACTGGTTTTCGGTTTAGAAATGGTGAATGCCGCCGCATTCAGCACCACCGCGGTGTTTTGATGGTTGGCGGTTTCGTTTACAAACAAATCGTCATCACCCGACATGATGTGGTAATGATTGGCGAAACCTTTGTTGGCGAAGAAGAGGGATTTGGTGTAGGCCAGGTTCCTTCCTACGCCCATGTAGGCACTTCCTTTCATGGCCCTTGTCAGGTACAACAGGGCATTCATCACCGTATCAAAACGGATCCACTTGTTCAGCAGTCCTGCTTCCTTGCGGTACGCGCCATAGGAAACCACGATTTCCTTGCCGGGTGTAAATCCCTGCATCATTTCATGGATCCACTGCCGGGAAGCCGGGATGCAATCGGCATCGGTCAGCAGGAGATGTTCATGAGCCGCGGCCTTGATGCCCAGGGTGAGTGCAAACTTCTTTCCGTGCTGGTATTTTTCCTGTTCCTGAATGGTAACGATTTTCAAATGCGGGTAGGCATCTTCCATCTCTTCCAGGTATTTGGCCGATTCATCCCACGAGCAATCGTTCACCACGATGACCTGGTACTGCGGATAATCCTGGTCCAGTACAGCGGGAAGAAAACTCTTCAGGTTTTTCATTTCATTCCGGGCACAGATGATCACCGATACCGGCTGTTTTACACCGGCACCCGCTATCTTTTCTTTCCCGAATCCGGGTCCCGACATTTCCAGAAGGAAATAATACACTTGTATCAATGTGGCACTTCCCAGTATAATCGCAACGACGTACTGTACCATCTCCTGATCGATCGGCGGCATCTTTCTCTGATTCTTGCTAAACACACAAATCTATCTCCTGGCCCATGATGGCTTTTCCGGCCACCGGCATAAATATTAACACTGGCCTATTGATAAGGTCGTGGTGTAAAGTACCACGGGGCAAGCCATTGAGCGGCAAGCCTGCAAATAGATGCCAACGTTACTCAGCACTTCCACACGAAAACCGGATCCATAGGCGAGCAGAGGACCCGCCGGATCAGTGCAACTAAGCCTTTAATAGGAATTCAGGAGCTCTGCCGGACCGGAATACAAGCGGGCTCAGGCGGTCAACGGCGATTGACGGATGGAGGCACTGCTGGTTTTGCCGGGATACACTTTAAGCGCTTCTTCCAGGCACTCCATGGCATTCTTCAGCGACTCCAGTTTCAACACATACGCAATGCGCACCTGCTGCTTACCGCGTTCCGGCTCCGAATAAAAGCCGCTGGCGGGCGCCAGCATCACGGTTTGCTGCCTGTATTCAAAGGACTCCAGGAGCCATTGACAGAAACGATCGGCATCGTCAACCGGTAACTGCGCCATGCAGTAAAAAGCGCCACTGGGTTTGGGGCAAAAGACACCCTCTATCTTATTCAAGGCTTCCACCACATAATCGCGGCGGGCGGCGTACTCCTGAATGACTTCATCAAAATACGCCTGCGGGGTATCAATGGCCGCTTCGGCTGCTATCTGTCCGAAAGTGGGCGGGCTCAGCCGCGCCTGGGCAAACTTCAGGGCGGCCGCCATCACGTCTTTGTTCTTGGACACCAGCGCGCCGATCCTTGCGCCACAGGCACTGTAGCGCTTGGAAATACTATCCATCAATACCACGTGCTGATCGAGATCGCTGAGGTGCATGACCGACACGTACTCGCGCCCGTCGTAGCAGAATTCGCGGTACACCTCGTCGGCAAAGAGGAACAGGTCGTGCTTGAGAACGATTTGCTTGAGCGTTTCCAGTTCTTCGCGCGTATAGAGGTACCCGGTAGGATTGCTGGGGTTGCAGATCAGGATGGCCTTGGTTTTGGGCGTGATGGCCTTTTCAAATTCACTGATGGGCGGAAGGGCAAATCCGGTTTCGATGCTCGAGGGAATGGGTTTCACCTGTACATTGGCCTGGGTACTGAACCCATTGTAATTGGCATAATAGGGCTCGGGCACAATGATTTCATCGCCCGGATTCAGACAGGCCATCATCCCGATTTCAATGGCTTCGGAACCTCCGGTGGTAATGATGATGTCCTGCCAGTCGACCATGATCCGGTTGCGCTGGTAATAGCCGGCCAGTTTTTTTCTGTAGGATTCTATCCCGGCCGAATGACTGTATTCCACCACCTTCAAATCCACATTCCGGATCGCATTCAGCATGACTTCGGGTGTATGGATATCCGGCTGACCGATGTTCAGGTGAAAAATGGTGACCCCCCTCTTTTTCGCCGCCTCGGCATAGGGCACGAGTTTACGGATCGGGCTGGGTGGCATCTGATTGCCTTTGTCGGAGATTTTTGGCATGGGGATAAAATAAGTAGTCCCGGCTTTTGACCGGGACTACAAAACTAAGAATTTATCCTGTGAATTACTTGCCGGGAGCAGCGTTTGCAGGCTGCGCAGCAGGAGCTTCTACGGTTCCTTTCAGGTGAAGGATCCTGGGGCTGTTTTTAGCGTTGGAGGTAATGGTAACGGTTTTGTCCTGCATGCCCATTTTGCCGGCAGAGTTAAAGGTTACTTTAATCACCCCTTTTCCACCTTTCTTGATCGGCTCTTTGGGATATTGGGGAACGGTGCAGCCGCAGGAACCCTGCGCATTGGTAATGATCAGGTCTTCCTTTCCTTCGTTGACAAAGGTGAATTCGTGGGTTACGGATTCTCCCTGCTTGATGTTTCCAAAATTGAACTCTTCGGCCTCGAAGGTCATTTCAGAAGCATTTTTGTTGTCAACGGCAGCGGGACTAGCAGCCGGAGCGGCAACAGCCGGCTTTGCAGCCTTGTCAGTTTGAGCATTTACAGCCGTAGCGGCGAGCAGCATACTGCAGGCGGCCACAAAGAGCATTTTTTTCATGATGTTTATTGAGCTTGTTAGTTTATTTAGATTGGTTTTCGAGGGGGGCCATTCCACCGTCTTTGCGGAGGGGCATCTGGTCGTCGGTTTGTTCCTGAGATCGAACTACACCTTTGATAGTGAGCACCTTACTTGCTGTTTTGGCATTGGAAACCACCGTTACGGTTTTGGTAAAGGGGCCCGGACGCTTGGTATCGTAACTCACATTGATGAAGGCCGATTGCCCTTTCAGGATGGGCTCTTTGGGCCATTTGGGAACGGTGCAGCCACAGGAGCCGGTGGCATTGGTGATCACCAGGGGATCTTTACCGGTATTGGTGAATTTAAAAGCATAGGTTCCGTCGGCACCGTAATCAATGGTACCATAATCGTGTATTTCCGATTCAAAGGTGATTTCGGCAGTACTGGAAGCTGCCGTTTTCTGATCCTGGGCAGAGGCGTTAAAGCCAAGCAACAGGAAAACGGTGAAGAGTGAAGCTATGTATTTCATTGGGCAGGTATGGATTTTTAACGGGTGTTGTGAAACAAAGTTCCTCTTTTTTGATGAAGTACCGATGAACCGGTCGGGGAGCTGACTTTCCTTCACATGACGCTGCAAAGCAAACACTTTCCTATGAACTCATCATGAAGCCCGGCCCGGGCTTTCCTGATTTTACGATGAAGGTTTCAGGATGCTTTTTTCATGAGGCCCCTGATCTCCGTATTCACGAAGCGGATGAAATAATAGGCCCAGAGTACGATTCCGCTAAACTTAAAGCAGTCTTCAAAATAGGTCCCGAACGGGATCATTTCAAAGAGCACATCAAAGGTCATCGAGACGGCAAAAAAGAAGTAGGCCAGTGAAATGATCAGCACATGCTGGTTCAACAAGATACGATGGAACTTGATGGTATAGATACTCAACAAGATGAGGTACATAAAGTAAAAACTACGCTCGGGCCAACCCAGGTATTCGGGTACTATGATCTCATGCAACTGGAAGAGGTCGTCGATGGCCAGGATCAGCGTAATGAGACCGCTCCACCAGAAAAAAAGGCTTTCCCGCTCTTTGCCTTCCACTCCATCCAGGATTCGCCAGGCGAACCAGGAGAGGGCCAGGGCGGTAATCCAGAAGAAAATACCCAGGTAACTGATCAGCCCCACATAGGGTTCCAGGTGATACACGCCGCTGTAATCGCGGGTCAGGTCGGAGGGCTCTACCCCTGACTTAAAGGCAATAACCAGTAAGGTACCGAGAAAAAATCCGAGCAGCAGCAGCAGCCTCAAAACACCTCTGAAATGGATTTTCAATGAGCGGAGAAGGGATGAAAATATCATAGCCAGGCCTCCCCTGCTGAACAGTGAAAGCAGAGAGTTGAATTCCCCGGCATGTAAGCCGAAGTACTGGCCGATTTTGAATTTTGACACCAACGTTAATTAAGATTTTCCGGGTTCCGGTTTCAGGGAAAGGATGTACTGCATGGACGTTCTGAGGTAATACACCGTCCAGGCAACAATCCCTGCAAATTTAAAACTATCTTCCCAGAAAGCATGGTCATTCCGGATCACGATAAAGTCATGATCGATCAGGAGTGAAATCATGAAAAGTCCCAGGGCCATCAACCACATCGTAAAATCCGTTTGTATGAATTCCCTGTAACAAACCAGCACGATAAAAGCCATGAACAGGGCATACGCCAGGAAGAACAATTGCTCGGGGATATACCGGATGTCGTTAAACATCTTTTCATGCATTTGAAAGACATCATCAAAGCCCATGACCAGGGACAAGGCGCCGGCAAAAAACATCAGCAGCATTTTGATCTTATCGGCCCTTAAAATACGGTACAAGGCCGCCGTGAACAGGCAAATGGTAGCGGAGGCACTCCAGAAAAAGATGCCTGCATTGGAGATCATGCCGGTATAAACATGTCCTTTCAAGACGGTATTCGGATCACGGGTGAGATCGCCCAGTTCTATCCCCTTCATCCGGCCAAAAAACCAGGCAAAGGTGAGTAAAAGACCGGGGATCGCCAGCGCCAGCAGGTACGCCCGGTAATTGGCGGTCACCTGTTTTATCGCGGTATGTATCAGACGCATTGCTGTGTTTGGTGAATGTATACTTTTCCAGGCATGTTCATTGACGAATAAACGCGATTCACCCCGATATGTTTTAAAACGGTCGCAGAGGAGTGAAACACGTAAACGGAGTATTCGCATGCCCGCAATATTAAACCCTTGTACGTGCGAGCGCATTCATTGGTTTTAAAATTTAATAACAATTTATTTGAATGGATGTACCACCTTAAAAAAATTGAGAGAAGTGGAGGCCGATACGGCCATGGGCGGAGCAGCGCTTTCACTCACAAATAAAAAAAGCGAGCTTTTTTATTTGCTCGCTTCCATCGCTTTGACCTTTGTTTTGGTCATCAAGCGGTCCGGACAGGACTTATATCTTATTGTTATACAATTATTTATAATATATAAAGGCTAACCAATTTTCCATTAGGGTCAAAATTTTGAAAGGATTCTGGGTATTAAGGTTAATGATCAAAAAGAGAATTTTGTAAATTAGCTAACAAACGAATTTAAGCAAGTATTTGTCGGCTTCCCTATTTTTCGGTCCATTCAAAATTAGCGGTATTAGTTTAAGAAGCATGTTTTAGCAGGTCCTTAGGACTTTGATAATTCAGTGCCTTATGCGGCCTGTTGTTGTTATAATCCATTCGCCAGGCTTCAGACATTGTTCGTACTTCATCCAATGTTCGGAACACATAGGCATTGAGCAGTTCCTTGCGCAAAGAGCCATTGCAGCGTTCTATAAATCCGTTCTGCATGGGTTTGCCTGGCTGAATAAAGACCAACTTTATTTTGCGGTCTTTGCACCAGACATCCAGTTGTTTTGAGATAAATTCGGGGCCGTTATCCACTCGTATCATTTCAGGCAAGCCTCTTTCCAAAACAAGTTCATCCAGTACTCTGATTACCCGCAAGGTCGGCAGTGAGGTATCGGCTGTTATGTTCAGGGGCTCTCTGTTGTAATCGTCCATGATGTTTAACAGGCGGTAACAGCGGCCATCCCACAAGCTATCACTCATAAAATCCATGGACCATACCTGATTGATTGCATCGGGCTGGAACAAGGCTTGCTTTACTCTTGCAGGAAGCCGCTTTTTAGCCCTTCTGCGGATGTTTAAACCCATCTTAGTATAGATCCTGTAAGTTCGTTTATGATTCCACTGATAAAGTCTTCGGAGCCGGTAATGACAATTCCAGAAGCCGATACTTTGATGTTTCTCCACCAACTCACCTAAGGCTATTATAACGGGCTCATCTTTATCGGGAACCGGTGTATAGCGATAAGTACTTCGGGAAAGGCTTACTGCCTCACAGGCCTGACGCTCTGACAATCCAT
>JAEUTF010000172.1 GCA_016788185.1 Bacteroidia bacterium
TTTTTCAGCTGTTGCTGAAGCGAGTCAATGACCCTGGCGGAATAGTCCGCGCCCTTAGTGTACGTCAGCAGATCGGGTAAATTGTAATTGATGATCAGCTTACGCCCGATGCTTGAATATTCGGCTATGCCTGTTCGTTGGTGGTTTTTGATGAAGATGGAGCCGAGGAGCAGGATGTGCAGGAGGGAAATAAAAACCTGGCGCCGGTTCACCCCCACAAAATGATGGGAGAATATGGAATAGAGCGTTACGCCGAGCCAAAGAAACATGGCGGCGGGCTTCACGAGGTACATCGCCGCAAGAAAAAAATGATGGAGGTAATACAGGGAATAAGTCCCGCGTTCCTCAAACCTGAACAGGAAAAAGATACTTAAAAGGAGCGCCGACTGAAACAGCGTTTCCGTCATGTAAAAGGCCGGGTAAATAAACTGGGAAGGGAAAAACAGGAGCAGGGCAAGGTAGAGGCTTTGCGCCGTTTCGGCAGGATGTATGCTGCGGAGTATGCGGCTGCCCAGGTAAATGCTCAGCAGCGACAGCAGGCATTGAATCGCCAGGGGGAGGATGCCGGATCCGATACCGATCATGCCGACAAGCAGAAACAGGGGGTAGCCCGGTGTCCTGCGGCTGTAGAGGGAAAGATCCCTTTCTGCAGCCTCCGCATCCCCGCTGTAGATCAGTCCATGGTGCTGCAGGTTGTAGGCCATGTACAGGTATTCGGCAGAGTCGGCGGACCTGGTGTGATTGCTTTTCAGGGCGGAAATAAAAAAAAAGAGCTGCGTGGCTACGATCAGTACCCAGAGGAATCGGGAGAAGTTTTTGCTTTTCACCTGTTTCAGTAACCGAGCTTATAGATGATTCCGGTAGGACTTTTAGGGCCAAAGAGTTTTTGTGTTACTACATAAACGTTACCCTCTTCGTCTTCGCCAAAGCTATTTATTTTTCCGTCAATCTCGTTTTTATCTCTTCCGGTATAAATCGGGCCGCGGTCCCAGGCTTTCGAGTTTTCATTGTATTTCAGGTACCAGAGTACGCCGTTCCAGTCGCCGAACAGGTAATATCCGTGCAGGGAGGGGAACTCCATGCCACGGTATACATATCCGCCGATCACACTCACACCTTCCTTGTGGTCGTATTCGGCAATGGGAAGGCTTAGCCTTTCCTGCGGGCAGTTTTCAGGGGGATCATAACAATGAAATCCTTCCATGATTCTCCAGCCGTAGTTGCGGCCTTTTTCGATGATGTTGATCTCTTCATAATGGTTTTGTCCTACATCGGCGCAAAAGAGCCTTTTGGTGGCGCGGTCAAAAGAAAAGCGCCAGGGATTTCTGAGTCCGCTGGCCCAAATTTCGGGCTGGATGCTGCCCGAGCCTGCAAATGGATTGTCCGGAGGAATGGCATAATGGCTCCTGGCGTTGACATCGATGCGCAGGATTTTGCCAAGCAAGGTGTGCATGTCCTGCCCGTTGCCTTCGGGTCCGTGTTTGTCACCGGCTCCGCCTCCGTCGCCCAAACCAATGTATAAATACCCATCCGGCCCGAAAGCCATTTGGCCTCCGTTGTGATTGCTTTCCGGTTGCTGAATTTCCAGCAGCACCCTTTCACTGCCATCCAGCGCCCGGTTGGGATCCGCCGGCGACACCTGGTATTCGGCGATCACGCTCTTGTGGTCCATTTCCTTTACCGCGGTAGTAGCGGAGTAATACACGTAAAACTTTCCGTTCGTTTTGTACTCCGGGTGAAAAGCCATGCCCAGCAAACCTTTTTCTGAGTAGGCGATGTTAAGGCCATCCAGTCTGGAGGACAGATTCAAAAAGGGCACGGGAAGTACTTTTCCCCCCGTGATGATTTTAATCTTCCCTCCCTGTTCCATCACAAAGAGGCGACCGCTTCCGTCGGCCGGAGCACAAAGACCAACCGGGGAAGTAAATCCGCGGGCTACTTCAGTCATGCGCAGGCGCAAGGGCGTTTGAGCAGCGCCGGCTTGCAGAAGAAACACGAGCACTATCAGGAGTTTGTTCATCAGCAGTTGATAACAGCCACTAAATGTAGAAATATTCCCTGAACGAAAAGGACTACTTTAGCGCAGGATGAACTGCTCTCTGTGTTTTAGTGTGCGCCATTACCGGCTTGAATTTGCACATCCGTTTGGCATTGCCCACGGTACCAGAAATTATACGGATACTTTGTATGTACGCGCCTCCTTTATGGACACGCACGGTTATGGTGAAGCTGCCCTGCCGCCTTATCTCGGCTATGATGCGACACAACTCGCGGCAGACTTCGACCGCTTTTTTCCCGCCGCCATGGAGGGAAGTGAGGCGATCCGTTTGGTCATGCAAAAGTTGTCGAAGACGGATGAACCTATTCCCTTGCCCCTTCGCACGGCGGTGGATATCGCCCTGCACGATCTCTTTGGAAAACTGACCGGCCGGACGGTCCGTTCCATCTTTGGAATTACGGACACGGTGGAGGCCTTGTGCTCCTATACGCTTGGATTCAGTACG
>JAEUTF010000193.1 GCA_016788185.1 Bacteroidia bacterium
GGGAGCGAATGTTACCACTTTTTATAACCTCAGCATCAATAACCCCATGGGCATATCCCTGTCACAAACGATAAACATCAGCAACCAGCTGATGATGACGGATGGGGTGATCTATTCCAGTGCCGTGACGCCCGTGGTATGTCTGGCGGGTGCTTCCGCCAATCTGGGTTCCACCATCTCCTATGTGGATGGACCCATGCAACAAATTGTAGCCAGTACGTCCGCGCAAACCATCAATTATCCGGTTGGTAAAAACGGATCATTTCGTCCTATCATTCTGGCTGTGCAGCACTCCAGTGTAACCCCTGTAACCTATACATCCGAGGTGTGGAATGTTTCGGCCCGTTCCATGGGCTATTCGTTGCCACCCTCACTGGGATGGGTATCCGACATGCGCTATTATACCATCACCCGAACACCGGTAGCCAACCTGAGCAATGCCCGGGTAACGCTTACCTACGGCGCCGATGATTTCGTAACGGATCCCTCTTATCTTCGGGTGGCCCGCGACAACGGTTCATCTACCTGGCTTGACCATGGCGGTACGGGTACAGCCAGCGGCTCAGGAAGCATCACGTCCTCGAATTTTACCGGGTTCAACACGTATTTCACCCTGGCCAACGCCACAGGAGGAATCAATCCATTGCCGGTGGAATACACCAGGTTTACAGCGGCTGCCAATGGCAATCAGGTGGTGCTGGACTGGGCTACTGCCTCTGAAACCAACAGCGATTACTTTGAAGTGGAACGCAGCCGCGACGGCTCTACCTTCCAGCCAATCGGACGTATAGCCGCAGCCGGATTCTCCACCACGGTCAGAAATTATCAATTCCCGGATAAAAAGCCCTTCAGCGGTACCAATTACTACCGTTTGCGCCAGGTGGACCAGAACGGTACGTATGAATATTCTGCAGTCCGCGCGGTTCATTTCAGCCAGCAGGTCCTAAATGTATTCCCCAATCCGGTCAGCAACCGGGTCATTCACCTTGACTTGCCAGGACTGGAGGATACCGGCATACAGGCCGGCTTGTACGACCTCAGCGGCAAACTGATTTTCAATACCGGAATGCCGGAAGCCGGTGTCGGCCAGGCTAAAATTCAACTTCCATCCGAAGTAATGGCAGGTACCTATCTGCTTAAAATCAGGGATGCGGCAGGAAACAGCTGGCAGGAGAAGATTATTGTTACTCTATAAGGCTAATTTCCTAAATTCAGGCCCTTATTCGGCCTGTATGTTGGAAGTCATCCGGTTTAAAACAGAAGATAAAGAAAAAGCCTCCATCGTTTTTTCGATCAGACAACGTGTCTTTGTTGATGAGCAGCATGTATCACGCGAAGAAGAGTACGATGAACACGAGGACGAAAGCATGCATTACATGCTGTTGGTGGAAAAGCAGCCAGCGGGTACAGCCCGCTGGCGCTTTACCGATTACGGCATAAAGCTCGAACGTTTTGCAGTTCTGCCTGAATTCAGAAAGAGAGGAGGAGGGCATACACTGGTACAGGCCGTGCTCAATGATGTTTTGCCCTATGGTAAAACCATTTACCTCAATGCCCAGCTGGCCGCCATGAATCTTTACCGGCAGGCTGGATTTGAAGCGGAAGGAGAGTTGTTTTATGAAGCGAACATTCCGCATTATAAAATGGTCTATCGCAAATAGGTTCGGCGCTTTCACTGCACGGATTTTTGTGAATTGTTTTTCGGATTTTTGTAAGCAGTTATGCGGGTAGAGGCCACTTATTCTGAAATCTGGAGGATATCCTGGCCAATCATCCTGAGTAGTCTGGCCAACACGGTGATCAATTTCACCGATGTGGCTTTTGTATCAAGGATTGGTGAAAAAGAACTGGCCGCCTCAGCATTGGGCGGTGTTTTTTATTTTATGCTGGTGATGGCCGGTACCGCCATTGGAATCGGTTCTCAAATCCTTATTTCCAGAAGGGCCGGTGAAAACAGACACCCGGATATCGGCGGTATTTTTGATCACAGCCTGTGCATCCTGTTTTCATTTGCCGTGTTGATGATGGCAGTGGTCTATGGACTGATGCCGCTTTTCATGAACGGCATTGTAAAGGATCCGGAAGTAGCAGCCCATGTCATCCGCTATCTGGATGCCCGTTGCTGGGGTCTTGTCTTTATGATGCTGCTGATCGCCCTGCGCTCATTCTACACCGGCATCACCCTGACCAGGATCATCACCTATACTACCCTGGTGATGATGATCCTGAATCTGATTCTCAACTATGCATTTGTACTTGGCCATTTTGGCTTTGAACCGATGGGAATTTACGGATCCGGACTGGCTTCGGCGCTTGCAGAAGGCGCCGCCGCACTATATGCTATTCTTTACACGTTCTTCCGCTCCACGCTGAAGGAGTACAGGCTTTTTAAGTTCCGGAACATGAACCTGAATGACACACTTCAAATCCTTCAATTGTCGGCACCCGTTGTGCTGCAACATGTATTGTCCATGGGGTCCTGGTTTCTGTTTTTTGTAATGATTGAAAAACTGGGCTCCCGGGAACTGGCCTTGTCGAATATTGTAAGGGGAATTTACATGGTACTGATGACACCCATCTGGGGCTTTTCACAGTCAGCGAACAGCATGGTCTCAAACCTGATCGGGCAGGCAAAGGAAAAGGAGGTGATGGGATTGCTGAAAAAAATCATGACGATGAGTATACTGACCGGAATAGCCGGCATCTTGCTGAGCATGCTCTTCCGTGATTTCCTGTTTTCGCTGACCACTCCCGATGCGCGGCTTATGGAGGATGCCATGGGTAGTTTTTATGTGGTTTGCCTGGCCACGTTCTTCTTCACCATCAGCATGGTGCTGCTCTCGGGTATCTCCGGTACAGGAGCTACAGCCGCCGCCATGTTCATCGAAATCATCTGCCTGGTAGTTTACGTGGCCTATGTACTGGTCTTTACTATCCTGCTGCCGGCTCCACTGGAAACAGTATGGGGGGCAGAAGTTTTATACTGGCTCATGATGGGTTTGATTTCTTACCATTACCTTCGTTCCGGAAAATGGCTCCGTACCGCCCTGAAGTATAACTGATGAAAGCCGGCCCTGCTCTCCGCTACCTTACCATCCTGTTGTCTTTGTTGTTCGCCTGTAAATCCCCCAAAAGCGCGGATGCCGGTAAAACCAAAGCGAACGCATTGTCCGTTCCTCCGGGATTTGTTGAGGCGAGTGTAATTGACAGCCGTGGATTCGATGGCTGTGGTTTCCTGTTGATGAAAACCGACAGCAGCATGTTGGAACCGATTTCCCTGGATTCTTCCTTCATGAAGGATCAGTTGCCGGTATGGGTACGGATAAAATTTCTTCAGGACCGAATGAGTATATGCATGCGGGGCAGCATCGTTGAAATACTTGAAATCAGGAAGGCGGGAGAATGAAAATTATCTTTTTAGGTACGCCGGCCTTTGCCGTTCCATCTCTGGATATCCTGGTGAGGAATGGCTACGAGATTCCGGCTGTTGTTACCGCTACGGATAAACCGGCCGGAAGAGGGCAAAAGAATTCGTTTTCTGAAATCAAGCAATATGCTTTATCAGCAGGCATTCCGGTACTGCAGCCGGAAAAGATGAGTGATCCCGGATTTCTGGAGCGGGTAAGGTCCCTTGGAGCCGACCTTCAGATTGTGGTGGCCTTCAGGATGATGCCGGAGCGCCTCTGGTCCATGCCAGCTCTCGGAACTTTTAACCTGCATGGTTCGCTCCTTCCGCAGTACCGGGGCGCTGCACCCATCAACAGAGCCATCATGAACGGTGAAACAAAAACTGGGGTCACCACCTTTTTCCTAAAACATGAAATTGATACGGGTAATATTGTTTTTCGCGAGGAAATCAGCATAGGACCCGACGAAACTGCGGGTGAACTGCATGACAGGATGATGCTGACCGGTGCAGCCCTTGTTTTGAAAACGGTAAAGGCCATCGAAACCGGTAATTACCCGATGCATTCGCAGAAAGAATTCATGAAACCAGGGGAGGTGCTTCATACCGCTCCAAAAATTTTTAAGGAGGATTGCCGGCTGGATTTTCAACGCAAAGTACATCAACTGCATAACCAGGTCAGAGGACTCAGTCCCTATCCGGGTGCATTTTTCAACCTTCGCCTCCCTGACCAGACTGATTTGCAAGTGAAGGTGCTGCGCAGCAGCTATGAGGAAGCCGGCACGGTGCTGAGTCATGAAATCATCAGTGATGGAAAAACGTATTTAAAAATCAGCGCTGCCGATGGCTTTCTTCACCTGCTTGAACTTCAGTTGCCCGGTAAAAAGAGAATGAAGGCCGATGAACTACTCCGGGGCTTTCGTTTTCCACCGGAGGCAGTGATCTGTTGATTTTAACCGGGGGCGGTTGATATTATCTGATACCTCGTTTCAAAAGGTATTGATCTTTACATGCACTTTTGCAGGATGAAGCGGATCGTGGTATTTACCGGTGCAGGCGTGAGTGCGGAAAGCGGTATCAAAACTTTTCGTGACAGCGGCGGGCTCTGGGAGGAACACAGAATTGAGGATGTGGCAACCCCGGAAGCCTGGAGGCGTAACCCCGGACTGGTTCTGGAATTTTATAACCAACGCAGAAAACAGGTTCTCTCTGCCATGCCCAATGCAGCACACCTGGCTTTAAAACAACTGGAAGAGAAATTTGAGGTACAGATCATCACACAGAATATCGATGATTTGCACGAAAGAGCCGGTTCATCAAAGGTCTTGCACCTGCACGGCGAAATCAGGAAGGCAAGAAGCTCCATTGATCCAGGCCTCGTATACGATATCGAAGGGGAATCATTGCTAACAGGAGATTGCTGTGCCCTTGGGAGCCAGCTGCGTCCGCACATTGTCTGGTTCGGGGAAAGTGTGCCGGCCATGGAGGAGGCCATTCTGATGACCTCCGAGGCGGATGTGTTCATCGCCATCGGTACCTCCCTCGAAGTGTACCCTGCAGCCAGCCTGCTCCTGTATGCGCCCGAACAGGCCATGAAAGTACTGATCGATCCCCGGGCCAGTCGGGATAAAGCGGGAAAAGAATTTACCATTATTGCAAAAACAGCCGGTGAAGGTGTGCCCGAACTGGTCCATAAATTGTTGAACAATTATGTTTAGCCCGGAGTTTATTCAATCGGATATGTTTCAGTGGGTGGTTTTACCCTCTCTGATATTTCTTGCACGGATGAGTGATGTGACCCTGGCCACACTCCGGAATATTTTTCTCAGTAAATCCGTTAAATACATTGTACCCTTTCTTGGTTTTATAGAAGTACTGATCTGGCTTCTGGCCATCAGTCAGATCATGAAAAACCTGCACAATCCGGTTTGTTTTGTAGCCTACGCGCTGGGTTATTCGATGGGTATTTTTGTCGGAATTAAAATTGAAGAAAGGCTGGCTCTCGGATTGCAGGTCATGCGGATCATCACCCAAAAGGATTCAGAAGAGTTGATTGCCGCCCTGGTCAATCACAGTTTCGGCATCACCACACTCGACGGACATGGCTCAAAAGGCCCTGTAAAAATCATTTTGACGGTGGTGAAGCGAAAAGATATTGTAGAAGTAAGGGATATAATCGAAAAGTATCACCCTTCGGCATTCTTTTCAATCGAAGACATACGTACAGTGAACAGAGGGGTGTTCAAACAGTCGGAGCAGGGCCGCCTGGATCATCTCAAGCGCGTATTTCCGTTTGGAGGAGGGAAATAATCCGGTTTCAGTCATTGTCCGGATGAAGCAGGTAGGCGGTAAGCGCCTTGTAAATCTTCTTTTTCTCCGGGTGATGACTCAGCAGTTCCAGGTGTGACCGGATGGATTTCATATCGTGTCGTCGTGCCGGTCCTGTTTGTACCTCCCGCGGACTGGCCTGTTGTATCTTGAGCGCTGTTTGCAGGATCAACGGGCGGAGGAGGTTAAAGGGCAGGTTCATCTCTTTCAGTATGCTTTCAGCCATCATATAGTGCGCATTGCTGAAGTTGTTGGCAAATACAGCCGCGAGGTGCAGATACGCCCGTTGCCGGCTGTTGAGTACCTTCTGTTTGCAACCCAATTGGTGGGCGATGCTTTTCAGACTACGAAGTACTCCCGCATCGGAACCTTCCAGGCAAACCGGCAGGTCTTTCCATACAACCGGCAGCAGTTCACTGAACGATTGAACGGGGTAGAAAACACCGGTAGGCTGCCCGTGATTCCTCAGATCCGGCATAGACACCATTCCTGAACAATGAATCAGCGTATATCCCTTCCCGGTATATGTTTTGAAAAGCGATTCGATGGATTGGTCGCTGGTACAGATGAAGAGCAAGGAATCTGTACCAGCAGCTTGCGGCACATCCTTCAGAAATCCGGTACCGGCTCTTCGGGCCAGTGACTTACCCTTCCTGCTGTTCCGGCTGTGGATAAAAGAAAGCTTCAGTCCGGCATCAGCAAGTCCCTGGCTGAGATGGCTGGCCAGGTTACCCGATCCTACGATACCGATGTGGCAGGACATGTTGAAACGCTAGGGTTGCCGCAATTGACGAATCCGTTTCACCATAGAGACCCAGGTGCCGATAATCATCAGAATGCAGCCAATCCATAAAATATTAATCTGGGGAAAAATAATGGCTTTCATAATGATGAATTCACGACTGTTGCCTTCTTTCTCCGCCACTTCGATCTCCACCTTGTTTTCCTCCGGAATGATACGCTCAAACGTGAAGCGCAATCCCAGTTCGGTATTTTCCGCCGGGCGGTTAAACATGGTGTTCTTTCTCAAAACAAAAACCGGTTCTGCAGTATGCATCTTTCGGTTGATGTCCATGATGAGAAGCCTGGCTCCGACGGCCACATCTTCCGCATGAAGCAGCAAAGCTTCTTTATCCACATCCTTGTTCAGTTCGCTGAGTACCACCAGGCTGTTGCTGGTGGTGATGGTATCACCAATGGCCATCTGGAACTTCTTTCCCTTTTTGTAGCCGGATTCAGCCGGCCTGGCATCTTTGTCATCCAGCTCGGCGTAGGTGACATGGGTATAAATGTCGCGTCCGATGAAATGCATGGTGGAAGGTTCGCTCACATTGCCCATGCGTTCATTCAGCTGCACAAAGGGGAAAAGTGAAAAGGCTTTTTTCAGCTGCCCCGAACTGTGATCTGCCTTGAAGTACTCCACCTCGTATTTGATGTGAATGCCTTCCTTCACCTTGTCCTTGTACGTAACATAATATTCACCCATGGGAAGGGTGTCGCCCTGATACAAGAGGATGTTTTCGTTGTTCGGGAAATCCTTTCCCAGATCCACATTCAGCCTGTTCTGGCTGATGACCTGTTTTTCACCATTGGCAATGAGGGACCCGAGCAGAACAAAGGCAATGCCCATGTGCGCAATGCTGGCACCAGAGTGGTTGATTTTGCCCTTTACAATCCGGATGAAATAGTCGAGGTTGGCGGTAAAAGCCCAGATCGATGTAAAGAGCAGGAGGAGGTATTGCACCCTGGCAAAATCAAAATAAACTTCAAGCAGGATGCTGATCAGCAGTGAAACGATAAATGAAACCGAAAGCCGTTTGATGACTTGTTTCACATCGCTTTGCTTCCATTTGAAATACTGGCCGATGGCCATTAAGAGTGCAATAACAACAGCCAGAGGAATCTGCCATGAATTGTAAAAATCAACCGCATCGGCAGGGGGCGCCATTTTGGTGCCGAACACTTTATTGATCACCGGAATGGAGGTGGTGATGGTGATTTGTATGGCCGAAATCACCAGGATCAGCATCCCCATAAACATCCAGAATTCCCGGCTGCTGATATGA
>JAEUTF010000221.1 GCA_016788185.1 Bacteroidia bacterium
GCTCGACCCTGTGCTTCCCCCGGCTGAAATGGAACTGGAGGTGTCTGCGGACGAGGACCAGCTGCAACTGGAAATAGAGTCCATCCGGGATGCAGAAGTGGCTGCCGATGGTGATTTGCAGGTGGTGAATGCCGAAGATACGGACCTGGTGGAACAACTGGGAGAATACGATCCCAAACTGGATCTGAGCCACTACCAGCATCCTACCCTTGACCTTCTTGAAAATTACCAGAGCAACCGCTCACAACTCAGCCGTGAAGAACTCATGGCGGAACTGGAGGCGAACAAAAAGAAAATCATAGAAACCCTCGGGCATTACGACATAGAAATCGATAAAATCAAAGCCACGGTAGGACCAACGGTCACCCTCTTTGAAATTGTACCGAAGGCCGGCATCCGCATATCCAAAATCAAAAACCTGGAAGACGATATAGCCCTGAGCCTGGCAGCACTCGGCATACGCATCATTGCTCCCATTCCAGGCAAAGGCACTATCGGCATTGAAGTGCCGAACCAGAATCCGGATATCGTGAGCATGCGTTCCGTAATCGGATCAGAAAAATTCCAGAATACGGAATTTGAGCTTCCCATAGGATTGGGTAAAACCATTTCCAATGAAATTTTTGTCACGGACCTGGCCAAGATGCCGCACTTGCTGATGGCCGGTGCCACCGGACAAGGAAAATCGGTGGGTCTTAATGCCATTCTGGTGTCCCTCTTGTACAAGAAGCATCCGGCACAGGTGAAGTTTGTACTGGTGGATCCCAAAAAAGTGGAGCTCACCCTGTTCAAGACCATCGAAAGACATTTTCTTGCCAAATTGCCCGGCGATGAAGATGCCATCATTACCGACACCAAGAAAGTAGTCGCCACCCTCAATTCCCTGTGCATTGAGATGGACAACCGCTATGAACTGCTGAAGGATGCGCAGGTCAGGAACATTCGCGAATACAACGCGAAATTTGTTGCCCGGAAACTGAACCCCAACAACGGACATCGTTTCCTCCCTTATATCGTTTTGGTGGTGGACGAATTTGCTGACCTGATCATGACGGCCGGAAAAGAGGTGGAAACACCGATTGCACGTCTGGCACAATTGGCAAGGGCCATCGGGATTCACCTCATTATTGCCACACAAAGACCTTCCGTCAATATCATCACCGGAACCATCAAGGCCAATTTCCCGGCCCGACTGGCTTTCCGTGTTACCTCAAAAATTGACTCCAGAACCATCCTCGATACCGGGGGCGCCGACCAACTGATCGGACGAGGCGACATGCTTCTTTCCACCGGATCGGACCTGGTGAGGATCCAATGTGCGTTTGTTGACACACCTGAAGTTGAGGCCATTACCGACTTTATTGGCAACCAGAAGGCTTATCCCATGGCCTATCAGCTGCCGGAATTCATTCCTGAAGGAGAGGTGTCGGGAGGTGCAGGCGATATGGGAGCAGATGATCTTGACCCGCTCTTTGATGAAGCGGCTCACATGGTGGTACAATACCAGCAAGGCTCCGCTTCCTTGCTCCAGAGAAGGCTTAAGTTGGGCTATAACCGGGCCGGCCGCTTAGTGGATCAGCTTGAGGCTGCGGGAGTTATAGGCCCTTTTGAAGGCAGCAAAGCCCGGGAAGTGCGTTGCAAAGACCTTGCGAGTTTGGAACAGTTATTGAAAGGCATGAGATCGCCTTCCGGCGTTTAATGTTCCTAAACTCTATCTTTGCCCTCCTTCAAAACCATGAATATTCACAAGACATTAAGTTCCTTACTGGTGCTGCTCAGCCTGTGCAGTTCGGTTGTTTATGCACAAACGGATGCCCGCGCCCAGGAAGTATTGAAAGCGGTCAGCGCCAAATACAAATCCTATAAGTCCTTAGAGGCAGCCTTCAAACTGAGCCGGCTCGATCAGAAAACAAAAAGCACCGAAAATTTCAACGGAAAAATCATCATCAGCGGTTCCAGATTTAATTTTGTACTCAATGACCAGACGGTGATGAGTGATGGCAAAACCACCTGGACGTATCTGAAGGAATCAAACGAAGTTCAGATCAGTGAGACAAAAACATCCGAAGGTGCCATCACCCCGACCAATATCTTCACGATGTATGAAAAGGGTTTCAAGTCCAAATTCATGGGCGAAAAAACCATCGCCGGCAAGGCGGTACAGCAAATTGAACTGACGCCCGACGATCCGAAAAAGAACTATTTCAAAATCATGCTGAACATCGACAAAACGGGAAAGTTTGTCAGTGAAGCAAAAATCTTTGAGAAAAACGGTGGAATCCTCACCTACTCCATCGTGAAATTCACACCGAACATCCCGGTGAGCGATGACTCCTTCGTGTTCAACAAGTTGAAATTTCCCGGGGTTGACGTAGTTGACCTCCGGTAATCGGACCGGCCTTTTACCGGCATCAAAACATTCAGTTAAAAAGGCCTCTGTTTGAAATCAAACAGAGGCCTTTTACATGTAAGAATATTTTAAAGGTTATCTCACCAGGCTGACATGTCCGATTTTTTCGTGGATCATTCCCCAGACATCCGTCACCCGCACCTGGAACACGTACACACCTTCCTGTGCCGGCTCAGGACGGCCCGCTACGCTTCCGTCCCAGGGAAGATTGTCACGTCCTTCACTAAAGAAAATCTGATCTCCCCAACGGTTGAAGATGCTGAGCTTTACATCGGCAATGTACTCGCCTTTTACATTAAAGCCTTCGTTCATACCATCGCCATTCGGCGTAAAGGCATTGGGAACCCACCAGCTGAAGATCGGATCAACCCGTACCAGGTGTTGTACCGAATCGCGGCAACCGTAGGCATTCGTCACCCACAAGGTCACCATGTAATTTCCAGTATCTCTGTAGCTGTGGCTTGGCTCGAAAACGGTTGAAGAGCCACCGTCTCCGAAGGTCCATGCATAGGTCAGCGCGCCGCTTGAAAGATTGATGAAATCGAAATTCGGATTCAGAATATTCTGCAAGGCCGGATCTGCCTCAAATTCGGCATCCGGTCCCGGATACACCGTTACGGCGTTGTTCATCGTCATGGTACCGATACATCCTGAATCGGAAACCACGGTAAGTGTAACAGGATAATTTCCGCTGTTCACGTAAACATGCGAAGGATGCTGGGCGGAAGAAGTACCTCCATCCCCGAAATCCCATGACCAGGAGACGACATTCCCGCTGCTGATGAAGGAAGAGTCGGTGAATTGCACCAGGATGGGACCGCAACCCTGCCCGTTCATATCTGAGAACTGAGCTACCGGCAAGGGATTAACGATGATCTGCCCGCTGATGGTATCGGTACAACCGTCATTGCTGAAGGCAATCAGGGTAACGGTATAGGTTCCTGGCTGTGAGTAGGTGTAAGCAGGATTGGCAGACGCAGAACTTCCGCTTCCATCTCCGAAATCCCAACTGTAGCCGGACAGTGTTCCGCCACCGCTGATCGAAGAGGTATTGGTAAACTGCACAGGACTGTTCAGACAGGCGGTTCCGGAAGTGAATCCCGCGTTGGGCAAGGGGCTGATGATCACATTCGTGGTGGCCGTGGCCCTGCAGCCATTCGCATTGGTGGTAGTCAGTGTAACCGTATAGGTACCCGCCACCGTGTACAAAGCACTTTCATTGGCCTGTGTTCCGGTATTGCCGTTGCCGAAATTCCAATCCCAGCTGACAATGTTGTTTCCGGCTCCTGAACTGGTATCCATCAGCGGAATGTAGGTGCCGACACAACCCGACCCTGCCGTTGGCTGAGGGCTGGGAGCGGCGAATATCTCCACGGAATCGGTAATTGAATTTTTACACCCTTGATCGGAGGTGACTTCCAGGGTCACGGTGTAGTAGCCCGGAGCATTGTAAAAATGAGTGGGATGCTGCGCCGTACTCGTGGATGCATCACCCAATGACCATGACCAGCCGCTGATACTTCCCTGCGTGATCACGGAGTTATCAATTAACTGAACCGGTTGATTCATGCATACGTCTCCTGCACTGAAGCCGGCCTGGGGAAGCGGAAACACCGTGACCGGACGACTCACCGATGCGGAACATCCGTAGGGTGAGGTAACGGTCATGGATACGGTATAGGTGCCTGCAGCCGTGTAAAGATGCTGGGGATTCATCAGGGTATCCGTGTTGTTGTCACCGAAATTCCAGCTGTACTGAAAACTTCCGCCGCCCGTAATTTGCGACTGATCGACAAAGGATGTCGGTCCGTTCAGGCACACATTGTTGGAAGAGAAGTTTGCATTGGGCACAGGGAACACGTTGATGCTGCGGCTCACGGTATCCACGCAACCGGCAGATGAACTTACCACCAGCTGAACGGTGTAGGTGCCGGTTCCGGTATACAGGTGCGCAGGATTCTGAGCGGAAGATGACGAACCATCGCCAAAATTCCAGTTCCAGGTAGTTACATTTCCACTTTGCACGGAACTGGTATCGGTGAATACGGCAGGATTGCCGAAGCAGGTATTCGACACGGTAAATCCGCCCTGCGGAAGATCATTGATGGTTGCCTGACGGGAGGCGGTATCCCTGCAGCCCTTATCACTGGTGGCCACCAGGGTAACCGTAAAGGTGCCTGCATTCGCATACTGGTGTGAAGGATTCTGGGAAGCGGAAAATGCTCCGTCGCCGAACTCCCAGTACCAGCCGTTCAATGTACCGCTTCCCACTCCACTCAGGTTGCTGAAGCTAACCGGCGTCCCGCTGCAAACCGGACTGGTGTTAAAATCTGCCAAAGGCTTTGGATTCACCAACACCGTCTTGGCGATCTGGTCTTCACAGGCCTGGTCGGACCCTACACGAAGTGTCACCGTATATGATCCGGGAGCAGCATAGTAGTGGACGGGGTCGGGATCTGAACTGGTATTTCCATCGCCGAAATCCCAGTTGATATCACTGATCATTCCATTGGTCAGTTGTGAACTGTTATAGAACCTAACCGAATCCCCTTCGCAGACATCCTGTACATTGAAATCGGCAACAGGCATCGGATCAACGGTGATGGACTGCAAGACGGTATCCGCGCATCCTGCCGCAGTGCTCACGATCAGACTTACCGTATAGACTCCTTCTGCGGCATAGGTATGTTGCGGATTGGCCTGTGTGGAAGTGCTGCCGTCCCCGAGATTCCAGCTCCAGGCATTGAGGGCCCCGCTGCTGACCAGCGATGCATCACTGAACAAGGTCGGACTGCCTTCACAAACGTCGGGCGCTGAAAAGGCTGCGCTTGGCAAAGGATCAATTGTGACTGAGCCAGTGGCCGAATCCACACAACCGAATCCGGAGGTGGCAACCAGCGTGACCGGGTAGGTACCGGCTGCGGGAAATGCAAACGACGGCTGCTGGGCAGTAGAGGTCATTCCATTTCCTACACTCCATTGCCAGGTACTGATTGAGCCGCTGGAAATAGTACTCAGATTGTTCAAACTGGTGACAGCGCCTTCACAGGCATTGCTGGTACTGAAATTGACTATTGGTAAGGGCTGGAGGTTTACATTGTTTGTAAATGACGCCGAACAACCGCCCGGATCAGTGATGGTGACCTGGTAACTTCCACTGCTGTTCACGTTGATGGTCTGACTGACTGCTCCTGTGGACCAGAGATAATTCATGCCGGGATTGCCTGCATCCAGGGTGATGTTGGTTCCCTGACAGGTTACCACATTCACCGGTGTAGGGCTCAGGCCTGTTCCGCCTTCGGTAACATTGAACGTTCCGGATCCCTGACAACCAAAAGCGTTCGTCACTACTACGGTGTAGGTTCCGGGATCGGACACGGTGACAGTCTGGGTAGTGGCGCCACTCGGAGTCCACAAATAGCTGAGGCCTGCATTTCCTGCGTCCAGGGTGGCACTGAATCCCGTGCAGAAAAACGCATTGGATCCGGAAACCACAGGAGTCGGGTTGATAGTTACATTGACAGTATCACGCGCTGTACAGCCGCTGGCATTGGTTACCGTTACAACATAAGTCGAAGCTGCTGTAGGATTCACATAAACTGTTGCTGTGGTGGCGCCATTGTGCTGCCAGAGGTAGCTCAAACCGCCCGATGCCGATAATGAAGTAGTAGTACCAAAACAGATTGTTTTATCGGGACCCGCGTTGGCTGTGGGCAAAGCGTTCACCACCACCCTTGCGGTATCGTTTCTCGAACATCCGTTTGCAGCAGTTACTGTAACGATGTAATTCTGGGTTGCCGCAGGAGAGACGGAAATAGTGGCCGACGTAGATCCGCCGGGTGTCCAGAGGTAACTTCCTCCGCCTGTGGCGGTGAGTGATACCGTCCCGCCGGCGCAAAGGCTTCGGTCAGGTCCGGCATTGGGGGTAGGTAATGCCCTCACGGTAACCACCACACTGTCGATGGAAGTACATCCATTGGCATTGGTCACCACGACATAATAGGTGGTATTGTTTGTGGGAGAAACCGTAATACTTGAAGCATTCGATATCACCGGACTCCAGGCATACGTACCGCCTCCGGTGGCGCTAAGACTCACGCTTTGTCCGCGGCAGATAGACCGGTTCGAACCGGCGTCAGCAAGCGGCAGGGCATTCACGGTAACCACCTGCGTCAGGGTATCGGTACAGCCGTGTGAGGTGGTACCGATCAGGGTAACGGTATAGGTTCCGGCGGTGGTATAGGTAACCGTCGGATTCATTTGGGTTGAGGTATTTCCGTTGCCAAAACTCCATTGCCAGGTATTGATAGCCCCATTGGTGGAGGTACTCGTATTGTTGAGTGTTACGGAACCGCCCTGGCAGATATTGGTGGGTGTGGAAGTGAAACTCAAAGCCGGTTCCGGATATACCTGAATGACCCTGTGCCGGGTGGCAGAACATCCACCGGGAGTGGCCACCGTTAACAAAACTGTATATATTCCGGGACTGCTGTAAACATGCACCGGGTTTTGTTGTGTGGAAGTTGTTCCGTCATCAAAACTCCAGTTCCAGCTTACTATGTTCCCAAAACCTACCGTTGACTGGTCTGTAAAGGGCACCCCTGTTCCGACACAACCCTGACTAAAGCTGAAATCGGCGGAAGGCATCGGATAAATATTCAGGGTATCGTTCAAGGTTGATGTGCAACCCTGATTGGACGTAACCGTCAGCGTGATATTGAAGGCCCCCGGAGTGTTATACACGTGAATCGGATTCTGCGCATAAGAGATATTGCCGTCACCGAGATTCCAGCTCCAGGAAGTGATGCTGCCGCCGTTTACCGTTGAAGCATCAAAGAAAAACACACTGTCCCTTAGACATTCATCGTTTGGAGTAAAGGCTGCCTGAGGCAATGGATTCACCTGGACAGTATTGGCAATTGTTCCCGTACAACCGTTCTGATCCGTTACCGTCACAGAATAGACACCGGCAGTACCGACACTGATGGTCTGGCTGGTTGAACCGTTGCTCCAAACATAAGAAGAGCCGGTGATGCCAGTACCCAGTACCGCGGTCTGTCCCTGGCAGATAGCTACTGTATTGTTGTTGCTGATCACCTGTCCACCCACGGTGACCTGGGCGGTGGCACTGGTGGTACAGCCAAACTGGTTCGTAACGGTAACCATATAGGCACCCTGCGCATTCACCTGGATCGACTGGCTTGTGGCCCCGGTACTCCATTGATACGTAGTACCAACCGCGCCGGGATCCAGCGTGGCGCTGACCCCGCTGCAAATGAAAACACCCGCTGGAAGCGAGGCTGCCGGATTGGGATTTACTGTAACGTTTACGAATGCGGTAGCCTGACAACCATTGGCGTCGATGACGTTCACCGCATATGTGGTGGAAGAACCCGGTGATACCGAAATTGTATCGTTGGTATTACCGGAAGGATTCCAGCTGTAGGAGATTCCGCCGCCGGCAACCAATACTGTATTTTGTCCCTGACAGATACTCACATTAGGACTCACTGTAGGTGTGGGAAGCGGATTCACAAAAACATTCACACTGTCCACATCGGTACAACCATTGGCATCGGTAACCGTCACGTAATAGGTGGTATCACTCGCCGGTGAAACGGATATGGTACTGCCCGTCATGCCTCCCGGCGTCCAGGAGTAGGAAATTCCACCATTGGCAGTAATCGTTGCATTGCTGCCTATACAGATGGTCATGTCAGGACCGGCTGCAGCCACAGGGGGCGCATTTACCTGTACCGGATGCTGAATCGTATCAGAACAACCAAATGCATTCGTCACGATCAAGGTAGCCGTGTAGGTACCATTGTTTCCATAAACATGACCGGGGTTCTGCTGGCTGGATGTGTTTCCGTCACCAAAATCCCAGTAATAACCGGTTGCCCCGGAGGAAGTATTGGTAAAAACTATCTGAGCTCCCTGGCAATTGTTGCCGCTCACATTGAATGCGGCCACGGGCTGGGGGTTGACAACAATATTCTGCGTAAGCGTATCTGAACAACCCAGAGAGTCGGTGACGACCAGGGTGGCGCTGTACGTGCCGGCCGATCCCAGTACCACCGAAGGATTCTGGGCGTTTGAAGAAGTGCCGTTACTGAAGACCCAGTTCCAGGAAGTGCCCGGCGGAGTACTTGTATTGTTGATGTTGATCAGTGATCCCGCGCAGGCTGTATCCACTGTGAAGGAAGGTACCGGCAATGGCGCGAGTGTCAACGGGAGTACAAGGGTGTCGATGCAACCATAAATATTCTGAACAATCAGGCTGACGTTATATGTACCGCTTCCCGGGAATGTATGTACCGGATTCTGAAGTACCGATCCTGTACCGTCGCCGAAGTCCCAGGTCCAGCTTTGCATTCCACCGGGGGTATTGCTCTGATCACTGAAAATCACGGGCTCGTTGCTACAACCTCCGGTCCAGGTGAAATCGGCAACCGGCTGAAATGCGCTGAGTACATTTACCGTATCTGTACTGGAACAGTTTCCATCCGAAACGGTGACCACATAGGTTCCTACGGGAACCGTTTGTGCAGGTCCTGTAAATCCATTGCTCCATAAATACGTGTAAGGTGCCGTGCCACCGGTAGCATTGGCCGTGATGGTCGCCTGATCACTGCAGGCAATGTACTGGTCGGGGCCGGCATCTACCACAATTCCCGTTACGGTAATGCAATAGGAATACGTGTTCGAACCAATATAGGGGCAGGCATCATCACTGACACGTACGGTGAAACAATGCGGCGCATTGCTGATATCCGCGGTGGTGGGTGTCCAGCAAAATGTACCCGTTGGATGAGGAGCACCTGCGCTGTTAAAAGTGGCGCCGCCGACACCTGAATTCCAGAAGAGGCTCACTTGCTGCCCGGCGTTAATATCATTTGAAAATACGTCGAAGCAGAAAGGCTCGTTGGCACAAACGGTCATGTCAAAATCATTGGTTCCGTTGATCCCGGTCAGCGTAGGCAGATCGTTCACGCAATTGAGCACAGTTACCTGTATATCCCTTACCACATACCCGATCAGAACGCCATTACGGTACTCCTGGACCAGTACCGCCATTACGGTAACCTGCAATTGCGTTGGAGTAAAGCAAATATCGCCGGTCTGATTATTGAACTGAAGTGCCGGAGAGGATGCCAGGGGATTCCCGGCATTATAAGGATTGATGTAACTTACATCGTTGGTGGCGGTTTGTTTTGGATTGACCAGCGTGTAAACCAGTGAATCCCCGTCCGGATCAATGGCGCCGTGATTGAAACAAAGCTGCTGACCCAGACAGGCAAAAGGTACCGGCTTATTGGTAAAGGTGGGTGAACTGTTGCAGGGTGTGATCGTGTTGTTCAGCGAAGCATAGATAAAAAAGGTGTTGGAGCCCGGGCTGCTGATCGTAGTGATGGCCGCATTCCGGCAGCACAGCGAATAAGAAAAAAGCCAGTCAGGACATTGCATCGGAATGGTTACAATACCTTCGTACACCCATTCCTGAATACCGGTGAATGTACCGCCATTACAGGTACTGTTGGCCGTCGGACACAAATAGGTCACTTCCTGCCCTGTTCCGGGAATCGGATAACAGGTTACTCCGAGGTTCTGTCCGCAACTGACTGAACGGATGTTTACATAAATATTGGCCGGGGCCGGAATACCGATACAATCACGGTAAAAGGAAAGCCGCACTTTGTAAGTGTTTCCGCCGAGGCATTCATACGTGAGGTCGGCTCCCATCGCATGGCTCGCGTTAGCATCCTTACTGCTGGCAGTAAGAACCACCGCAACCAGGATCAGTAACCAATGGCGTAGTTTTCGGCTCATAACATCTGTTTTTTCGTTTCTGCCTCCCTGTTAGTTGCTGCAATTTCACAGGAATACTTTTATGGCAAAAACAAATCTATGAGCAGGAAAAGGCTTCAAAATCCATTAATGGTTCATGGTATTGTGGCTGCAAGAAAAACATGGTATTGCATGAAAAAATACACACCACCACATTGATAAACAGTTATTTAAAATAAAACAGATCGTGCTGGTTTCCGGAAAATCCCTGCAAGAAACCGGACAGATTTCATACAGAAGGAGAATGCAGTTCAATATGCTTCAACAAAATACCTTTTCATTACACCCGGAACTCCAGGCACGCACATGAAAAACCTTACTGCTTTTAGTTTATCGGGAGCCGGAAAGGCAAACAAGAAAAATCGTGCCAGAATTACAATAAATTTTTTAGTATGATTTCACGAAACCAAAAAGTATAGCTTTCCGGATGGCTGGAAATGTCTTTTCTGAGTTCCGGGATGGCTTGCCACCTGAATGATTCTGCTTCGTCAGGATTCAAAACAGGATCAAGGTTGGACTTCCCCCGTATAATGTAATCGAGTTCATACTCCGTCAGTCCGTTTTCAAATTCTGCCCTGTAAATAAACTTTGTTTCAACGCGCAGGGATTCGACATCCAGCCCCATCTCCCACTTTAGCCTTTTCGAAGCCGCTTCAAGCAGATCTTCAGCCGGACCAGGGTGGCTGCAACAGGTATTGGTCCATAAGCCGGCAGAATGGTATTTATGAGCTGCCCGTTTTTGCAGCAGCAATTCATCTTTATCGTTAAAAATAAAGATCGAAAAAGCACGGTGAAGGAGACCCTTCCGGTGCGCTTCCAGTTTTTCCATGATGCCGGTTTCAACATCATTTTCATCAACAAGTACCACGAAATCCATATGGCGAAATAACAGAAGAAAAAGGAAATAGTTTGGTTTTCTCTGAAATCGGTATTCCGGCAGTACTCCCTTCATGCGAACGCACCCTTCCGCTACGAACAAAACCTACACCGAACGGATCCCCTGCTCCCCGTTCCGGAACCAGGACTGCCCTGCTTTCGAAAAACAGCTGGTTAACGGGTCCCTGCTACCATTCCATTTACTTCCAGCCATGATCCGCCATCATAAACTTCCCCGATGCCGTGCTGGCTCAAATACAAACTCGCCTGCCTGCTTCTGTTCCCTGACGCGCAACAAAGAATGATCGGGCCATTCAGGTTTTTAATTTCTCCGATTCTGGCCGGCAATTCATGCAGAGGGATATTGATTGATCCTGCTACATTTCCTCCTCCGTATTCCCATTCATTCCGAACATCAATGATGGTAGCTTTTTCCGGGTTTTCAAGGGTGTTTTTCATGTCCATATTTAATAATACCTGCAAAAATAGGATGATCACACCCTTGCCGTCAGTGATATTTGTTACCCGGTAAAAAATCGAATTACTCAATGATGCAGATCCTGCCCGGTGCCGAAATTTTATCCCCGGTGGCAAATTGCAGCCAGTAAAAACCGGCCGTAAGATCTGTCAAATCCAGGGATGCAGATTCAGTACCTACCTGCTGCTTCCTCAGGAATTTACCCGAAAGATCGTACAACATCCAATAACCTTCGCTGAAGGGCACATTCCATTTTACATTAAAATCTCCGGTGGAGGGATTCGGGTAAACAAAAAAATCGTTGGAAACAATTTCCCCGAGTCCCGATGCAGCGGTTACCGTAAAGTCAATGGAATCTACCGGTCCGGGGTTTATACCCGGTGTACAGGGTGTCTGTCCGAATCCTGCATCAACCTGCAACACGAAGCGATAATTTCCTGCCGGCAACAGGCCCAGATCGAAGGTATCCTTATCATAACATATAACAGTCAGCACACCCGTGCAATGCATGGAGAAAGCATCGAAGCGGCCGGGAAATGTCTGTGACCAATTCAGGGTTTTATCATCGCAGGATGCCGATGAAAACATCAGGTCGGCGATGACCCTTACCGGTGTGGCATCGGTAGGCTGTATCGGATCGGTAAAAATTTGATTGATAAACTGGGCATGTGCCGTTGACGCGGACCATATCATCAGACCTACCAGAAAGCATTTTCTCATCGACTGGATTTCTTTCAATAAAGGTACATAAACTCCAGGTGTCAGACGATGGAAATCTGCCTGAACCCTTGATCAATTGGTAAAGATTCCTTGACCTGTCACAACTCCTTACCAAGAGGTGCACTATATTGTATTTCAGCTATTTATTCTTAAAATAGAAGGCCGGAGGTTTTATTCAAAAATTCATTGATTGGGTTGCCGGCTACGCAGGTTCCCACAGAGATCGTTCCCGCAGAGATGGTCCCGGGGCAGATGCCCGGGAGTCGATTTTCATTCGCCACAAAATTTGTTTTGCAATGATTTATTACGTCTACGTCCTTTTTTCGCATGAATTCAACCGGTATTATATCGGTCAATCTCACTCCCTTAAACAAAGACTTTTTCAGCACAACAACAAGAAAGTGAAATCCACCGCCGCATTTTGCCCATGGCGCCTGGTTGGATATGTTGAGAAGAGTACCCGTTCGGAATCAATGATACTGGAACGAAAACTTAAAAACCTCAACAGGAAGGACCTTCAAAAATTTGTCAAAAAATACTTTCCGGACTCCCTCTGAATCAAGGGATATAAAATTTTACAAGAATTGATCTCATTGGCCACAGATATCCGACAAAACTATATTTTTGTCCCCGGAGAGATGGCAGAGCGGTCGATTGCGGCGGTCTTGAAAACCGTTGACTGTTAAAGGTCCGGGGGTTCGAATCCCTCTCTCTCCGCCAACCCTGTTCAAAATCCCCGCAAAAGCGGGGATTTTTCTTTTTCCGGCAAAGCAAGCTTGCTTGCAGAAACAGGAAAAAGAAAAATCAGACGGGCGAAGCCCGAGGATTTTGAACCGGAATGGCAGGAACCCTCCCCATGGGATCTGCGCAGCAAATCCCCATTTTCAAATCAAACCCGGCAAAGCAAGCTGGCTTGCAGAAGCAGGAAAAAGAAAAATCAGACGGGCGAAGCCCGCGGATTTTGAACCGGAATGGCAGGAACCCTCCCCATGGGATCTGCGCAGCAAATCCCCATTTTCAAATCAAACCCGGCAAAGCAAGCTTGCTTGCAGAAGCAGGAAAAAGAAAAATCAGACGGGCGAAGCCTGCGGATGTTAAACCGGGTTAAAAAGTCTATAGGGAATAGGATTCGAAAGTCGTGATGAGCGACTTCTAGATTCATACTACTGATTAACAGCCATTTATTTCAGCGTTCGCAGTGGCGAAATGGATGCTCCGGAACCGATTATGTTTTAAGCGATTGAAAGCAAGGGTGCCGGGTGGAGCAATCTAATCTATGTATCAAGCATTTACAGTCGAGTGACAATGGACGCTCATTCTATTTGTAAATTAGCCATATCAAAATCCTAACCATGAAAAAGCCTGTTCTGCTCCTCTTGGCCTGCCTGTTCGGAACCATAGGACTCCTGAATGCAAAAAACCTTCAAGCAAGGCTATCTTACTGCAGTTTCCTCGCACCTGAAAAGGGTCCCTATCTGGAAACCTACTTATCTATAGAAGGGCATAGCGTTTATTATCAGCAAGTTAGTAGCGGTGTGTTCCAGGCTTCCATTGAGGCAAAAATCGTGTTTAAACAAGGTGACAGCATCCGGTATTTCGATAAATACAACCTGCTTGGTCCGGAAACTTCAGATACTTTAAACGCGGTCAGTGACTTCACTGACCTGCAACGAATCAGCCTGCCCAATGGGGCCTATCTGATGGAGTTGAGTATCCGGGACAAGAACAATCCTGCCGCCAAACCTTACCTGGTTAAACAAGAAGTGATCATCAACTATTATACGAATGTGATCTCGGTATCGGACATAGAACTCCTTTCTTCCTATCAGCCGGCGGTGAAAGAAGGACCGCTCGTTAAAAACGGATATGAAATCGTTCCATTGGTGGATAATTTTTACGGGCAGGAGAACAACACCATGAAATTTTACTGTGAATATTATCATACAAAATCTGTTTTGGGCAACCATGAGTTTCTGTTAACCTATCAGATCGTAAATTTTGAAAGCCACCGGATTGTCGAAGCTAATTCCAGTTTCTCCCGTCAGGTGCCGAAGGAAGTTGGTATTCTGATGAGCGAATTTGACATTACCGATCTGCCATCCGGTAATTACAATCTGGTGGTGAGTATCCGCGATAAGGACAATAACCTTTTGGCTACCAAAGAGGTGTTTTTTCAGCGAAGTAAACCTTTGACGCTCGCTGCGGATGCCGGCGAACTTAATTACATGAAACTGGATGTTTCCAGCACGTTTGCCGCGCAAATCACCCACCGCGACACATTGGCCGAATACATACGTTGTCTCTGGCCGATCAGCAGTCCCAACGAGAATACTTTTGCCCTGAATCAACTAGAAATGGCTGATGCCAAACTCATGCAGCAGTTTTTTTATGATTTCTGGCAGCGCAGGAATGTTCAGAATCCTCAACTGGCCTGGATGAATTACAAAGCAGAGGTAGACAAAGTGAACGCCGCCTATACTGTAGGCAAGAAAAAAGGCTACATGACCGAGCGCGGAAGGGTTTATCTCAAATACGGTGCGCCCAATCAGATATCAAAAGCCTATAACGAACCCAGCACCTATCCTTATGAAATCTGGCAATACTATACGCTCAGCAACCAAAGCAACCGCAAGTTTGTATTTTACTGCCCGGAAATTGGCGGCAACGACTTCAGTCTGCTCCACAGCGATGCGCGTGGTGAAATCTTCGAATCCCAATGGATGGTCATCCTTAAAAAGCGGACTGAAACCATGAACGATATTGATAAAACAAAAGCCAGGAGTACCTATGGAAATCAATTCGAACAACTATTTCAGAACCCCCGATGAGACTCTGACCAGGATACTATAGTTTTGCAGGGCCGGAATACCGGCCCTGTTGATTTACCGAGCACCCTCCTTGAAGAAAATTGCCATTGTCATCTTAAACTGGAACGGACGGAAGTTCCTTGAAAAATTCCTGCCGGATGTCATCCGGTACAGCCATAACCTTGCACACATCGTTGTGGCCGACAATGCATCGGACGATGATTCGGTGGCCTGGTTAGGGAGTACCTTTCCCGAAGTGGAACGCATCTGCCTGGATAAAAATTACGGATTTACCGGGGGTTATAACCGTGCCTTGAAGCAGGTTCAAGCCGACTACTATGTTTTATTGAATTCTGATGTGGAGGTAAGTGCCGGATGGCTGAAACCCCTGTACGATTTCATGGAATCGCATCCGGATGCTGCCGCCTGCCAGCCGAAGATCCGTTCTTATCTGGATCGTACTTTGCTGGAGCATGCAGGAGCAGCCGGCGGATACATTGATTACCTGGGCTACCCCTTTTGCAGAGGAAGAATTTACAATACGTTAGAGAAGGACCAAGGTCAGTACGACTCCATCGAACAGGTTTTCTGGGCTACCGGCGCCTGTCTTTTCATCCGCGCGCAGGTTTTCCATGATCAGCAAGGTTTCGATGATTTTTTCTTTGCACACATGGAAGAAATCGACCTGTGCTGGAGGATACAGCAAAGCGGAAAAGCCATCTATGTAATACCAGAAAGTGTCATTTACCATGTAGGCGGCGGCACCCTGCCAAAAAGCAATCCGCGTAAAACCTATTTCAATTTCCGCAACAATCTGGTCATGCTTTTTAAGAACCTCCCGGGGCATCGACTCGTGTGGCTGATCCCTTTGCGTCTCCTTCTGGATGGCATTGCCGGCGCAAAATTCATGCTGGACGGGGATTTCAAAGACACCCTAGCTGTTCTCCGTGCGCATTTTGCCTTTTACCGTTATGTCCTTCGTTCATTCCCGGCACGAAAGCGGCAGCAAAAACAGGTGCTCCGCCACCCCACCAAAGGAATTTATCACCGAAGTATTGTACTTGCCTATTACCTGAAAAAAATAAAATATTTTCATCAGTTATCTCAAAAAGACTTCAGTTGACACTCGTATGAAAATCATCTGTGTAGGACGTAATTATGCCGCCCACGCGAGGGAGTTGAACAATGCTGTGGAAGAAAATCCCGTGATTTTTTTAAAACCGGAAACGGCTCTGATTCCCGCACGTCAGCCTTTCTTTATTCCTTCCTTTTCATCGGATGTACATTATGAAACCGAACTCGTTGTGAGAATCAGCAAAGTTGGAAAGAACATCAACGAAAAATTCGCTCATCGTTATTACGATGCCGTTAGTCTTGGAATCGATTTTACGGCCCGGGATCTGCAGTCGGCCTTAAAAGCAAAAGGCTTACCATGGGAACTGGCCAAAGGTTTCGACGGTTCGGCCCCCGTCGGTCGGTTCATTCCTCTGGATGAAACGGGAAAAACGGTTCAGGATCTTCGCTTCCGGATGGAAATCAACGGGGAACTGAAACAGGAAGGTCATACAGCCGACATGGTCTTTCCGGTAGATCGTATTGTATCATTCGTTTCCTCCTTTTTTACGCTTAAAATCGGGGATCTGATTTTCACCGGCACTCCTGCCGGAGTAGGACCGGTAAAAGCCGGAGACCAACTGATGGCCTTTCTGGAAGGAGAAAAAGTTCTCTCTCTGAAAATCAAGTAAACCGTTCACATCATCCGGTTGAAATATTTTACCAAACTTGCATGCTAAAAATCGGTGCTTTGCGTATTATTGAGTAATGTTTGGCAAGGCAATCCGCAGTATCCTGCTTATCCTGTTTTTTTCAGGGAGCCTGCTTCCCATTCCCGCATTTTCCACCCATATTGTTGGTGGTGAACTGAACTACCGTTACCTTGGAAACAATGTTTACCAGGTCAGTCTGACAGTTTACCGGGATTGCTACAACGGCGTACCTCCGTTCGATAATCCGGCTTCGGTTGGCATTTTCGATGCCCTTACGAACAACTTTATCCGCGAAAAACTTTTCAATTTCATTGACCTGGATACGGTGCCCCCAACGATCAACGCGCCCTGCTTCGTTCCACCGACCGACATTTGTTATGAAAGAACTGTTTATACCGACACCATCATCCTGCCGCCCTCTTCCGGAGGATATATCCTGAGTTATCAGCGCTGCTGCCGGAACATCACCATTCTCAACATCATCACGCCGAATTCGGTAGGTGCGACGTACGAAGCCTGGCTGGCCGGAACGTCTACATTTTCCCAGAACAGCAACCCTGTATTTAACCTTTGGCCGCCTCCGTTTATCTGCGCGGGGGTACCCTTCATTTTTGATCACTCGGCGAGCGACTTCGAAGGGGATTCCATCGTGTATGAACTCATCACACCCTTGAACGGTGGAACCATTCCGGTTCCCATGCCCCAACCCCCGCAGCCCCCTCCATATCAGCAGGTGGTGTTTCAGCCACCCTACTCGCAAGCCGACATGCTGGGCGGAAATCCACCGCTTGCAATCGATGCAAACACCGGACAACTCACCTGTTTTCCGGTGACAGTAGGGCAATTTGTCATCGGGGTCAGGGCAAAAGAGTTCAGAGGAGGAATCCTCGTTGGTTATACACGGCGGGATCTGCAACTGAATGTAGTACCCTGCCCCACCCTGGTGGTGGCGGCCCTTCAAAATCCGCTGATCAGCTGCGGAAGCAATACGGTTGTATTTCAGAATTTCAGTTTCAATGCCGGCGCTTACCACTGGGATTTTGGAGTGCCCGCGCTCAGCGATGATACCTCCGCCCTGACTTCTCCGTCCTATACCTACCCCGACACGGGCACCTATACGGTAACCCTGGTGGCTTACTCCAATGTAGATCCCACCTGTACCGATACCACCACCGGCACGGTCACGATACTTCCGGACTATGTTCCGTCCTTCGTATTTGCCCTTGATACCTGTTCGAACACTGTTTCCTTCAACGATACGTCCAACACGGTGAGTGGTACCACCAGCAGCCATCAGTGGCAATTCGGCGACGGTAGCGGCTCCAGCCAGGCCGATCCGGTACATCAGTATCAAAGCCCCGGAAGTTACACCGTTCAGCTGATTGCCACTTCTTCACGGGGGTGCATCGATACCCTCCGGCAAATCATCAACATCCCTCCCCTGCTTGGTTTGAACGTTCAGCAGCCGGTGCCGGTAAGCTGTTTTGGCGATTGTGACGGAACGGCGGCGGTCCAGGCAATTCACGGCCTCCCCCCCTACAGTTATCAATGGAATGACCCCTTGAACCAGATTACGCCTGCGGCAGACAGCCTCTGCGCCGGAAACTACAGTGTAACGGTTACGGATGCCCGAGGATGCAGCTCCACAGCCAACATACAGATCAACAGTCCTGCCCCGCTCACGGTATCGGTTTCTACCCTTCCCGATTACTGCGGTGGCATCTGTGCCGGCCAGGCCATTGCCCTTCCTTCGGGCGGAAACGGATCGTACAGCTACCAGTGGAGTGATCCTCAGAACCAGACTACCTCTGCCGCCACCGGCCTGTGTCCGGGGACCTTTACCGTAACCGTCACCGACGCCAGGGGTTGTGAAATCCTGGCTCAGCTTCAGGTGGTCTATGTCGACTCCTTTCCATCCCTTGAAGTCACCGCCGATACGACCGTGTTGTACGAAGGGCAGTCAACCGGCCTGCATGCTCTGGTTCCTTCAGCCGGATATACCTTCACCTGGAGTCCCCCCGACGGGCTCAATCATACCGATGTACAGCATCCGGTTGCCACGCCAGCAATCAGCACGACCTATACGGTTATTGCAACCGATGAAAACGGATGCAGTGTACGTGACAGCATCACGATTGTCATCCGGGATGTACTGTGTCTGGAACCCGAAATCTTTATCCCTTCTGCTTTTTCACCCAATGGAGACCAGCAAAATGATATTCTCTTTGTTCGGGGGAACACAATCGATAAGGTTTACATGGCCATATACGACCGCTGGGGAGAGAAAGTGTTTGAAACCAGAAGCCGGCAAATCGGATGGAACGGAACCTACAAGGGCCAGGCTGTTCCTCCGGATGTATATGTGTATTATGTAGAGATTACCTGTTACAACCAGGCCGAGTTCAGGAAAAAAGGAAATATTACCGTAATCCGCTAAGGTGAGAAACATAAAGTTCTTCTGGTTTTTATTGTTTTGCTTTCTGGTACAGGAACTGGACGGACAGGATATTCATTTTTCCCAGTTCAGTCAGTCGGCGCTACAGCTGAATCCCGCGAACGCCGGAAATTTCAATGCTGACCTGAGAGTTGCCGGTCTGCATCGACGGCAGTGGGCTTCTGTAACCGTCCCTTATAAAACATTTTCGCTGGCTACCGACATGAAACTCAGTATGCTCAGTGAACCGATCAGGGGCCTTGGTGCAGGCATCCTTCTCAACCACGACGAAGCAGGCGATGGCAGCCTGCAGACGATGGATATCAGGATTCTTTCAGCTTACAACTTTCCGCTGAACGAAGATTCCGTGCATTACCTGCGTGCGGGAATTCTATTCGGATTCAGCCAAAGAAGTATTGACTTTAACAAACTCAGTTTCGACAATCAATACAATGGCGATGCCTGGGACCCTCAGGCCCCCAGCGGTGAGGATTTCTCCGCTTCCCGCGTCAGCTGGATGGATCTTGGAGCCGGAATCGGGTGGGAAAGGCGGGGTGAAAAAGCAAACTGGAATGCCGGGCTTTCAGCCACACACCTTAACCGTCCCGACCAGAGTTTCTTCAGGACGAGCGTACACAGGCCCGTACTCTGGCAAATTCATGCCGACAACCAGGTAACCCTCCATGACCAGCTTTTGCTGATTCCTTCAGCGGTTTTCATGATGCAGGATAAATTCAGGGAATTCAACCTGGGTGCTGAAATTAAAATTGGTTTGATGAACGAACCCACCCGGAAATACAGTGTGGGTTTCGGCATACACAGTCGCTGGCAGGACGCCATCATTCCTTCTCTGGCCGTATACGTCAACAAATTCCGTTTCGGCTTTTCCTACGACATCAATACCTCCGGCCTGAAAACGGTCAGCAATGCCAGAGGCGGACCAGAATTCAGCGTGGTCTACCTGAGCAGCAAAATAAAAGCCCGGCCCCAACGAAGCATCACATGCCCCGTCTATTGATCCAATACATTCGCAGCATGATGATTTGTACTGTCCTCGGGGTGTTTTCCCTGCAGGTCCAGGCACAATCGCAGGCCGCTTATCTTAAAGCGGGAAATGAATGTCTGGCAAAAAGCGACCCCTTTTGTGCTCTTCATCATTTTCGCATGGCCCTTGAATACGGAGAAAATGCCGCGGTATGCCAGGGCCTGGGTCAGGCTGAAAAAGCCTTGCACAACTATCGCCAGGCC
>JAEUTF010000222.1 GCA_016788185.1 Bacteroidia bacterium
CTTTTTACGGATCAGACTGAGAACATCTTCCGGACGTATAGGCAATCGTGTTATACGGATGCCTGCAGCGTCGAAAATCGCGTTCGCTATGGCCGGGATCACGGGATGAAGGGCGCCTTCACCACATTCTTTCGCGCCAAAGGGTCCTTCGGGATCCATCGTTTCAATGATGTTGGTGCTGAATCCGGGAGTATCGAGCGCAGTGGGAATCTTATAATCCAGAAAATTATTATTCAGAAGGAGGCCTCCGTGGTATTTCATGGTTTCGGTGAGGGCTTGTCCGATACCCATGTGCCAGGAGCCTTCCAGTTGTCCTTCAACGGCCATGGGGTTCAGGGCTTTGCCACAGTCGTGGGCGCCCCATACGTGCAGCACTTTAACATGTCCTGTTTCCGTATCTACCTTCACTTCGGCCACACATGCACCGAAAGAGTAGGACGGGCTCAGCCCTGCCCCGGCACCCTTGAAATCGCCGCCCAGTTTGGGCGATATGTAACAGCCGCTAACGCTTACGGCACCCCTTCCGGCTGTCAGTATTTCTATGGCCTCCGGCCATTCCAGGTCGACGGATTTATCATTGCTGAAAATCCTGTTTTCGGAAAAATTGAATTCTTCGGCGGCCAGGGTGGCTTTCGTACTCAGCGCTTCAGCTATTTCCTTTTTGAGTTTTTCCGCAGCATTCCTGGCTGCATTACCGGCCATGAAAGTGACACGGGAGGAATAACTGCCCAGGTCAACGGGTGTAAGTAGTGTGTCGGCTGCCAGCACAAACAGCCATTCGGGGCTAAGTCCCAGCACTTCCCCCACGATGATGGCCAGCATGGTGTCGCTGCCCTGACCAATATCGTTGGCACCGGAAGTGATCAGTACGCGTCCGTCGAAATCCACCTTCAGGTGTACCGTCGATTGCGGTAATTCATTCCAGATAATCGGCAAGGCGCTGCCGCTGATGAAAAACCCGCAGCCCACACCCAGTCCGTGGCCGTAATCCAGTTTACCGTAGCGGTCTTTCCAGCCCGATTGTTCGGCCACCCGCTGAAGGGATTCGCGGCTGCCGTTGGAAGTAATTCGGTACTGGCCCACCGTGAGTGTGTTGGAGTCAAGGAAATTTTTCATCCTGATCTCCACAGGATCCATTTTCAGCTGGTGAGCGATATCGTCCACCAGGCTTTCGACGGCAAACCGTGAGTTCACGGCACCGTGACCCCGCATGGCACCACATTGTGGTTTATTGGTATAGACCCTGTACGTTCTGAATCCGAAATTATCCAGTTTGTATGGCGCCTGCAGCAACACGCCGTTGTAATAGGAAGTCACCACGCCAAAGCTGCCGTAGGCGCCGCCATCGATCGCAATATCGGCATCCAGCACTTTGAAGCGTCCGTCTTTACCGGCTCCCATGCGGATAGTCATTTTGGAAGGGTGCCGCCCGTGGTTCGTCAGAAACACTTCTTCCCTTGTGAGCTGAACCCGCACCGGCTTCCCTGTTTTGCGGGCGAGGTGTGCAACGATGATTTCATGCGGGAAAGGATCCCCTTTTCCACCAAAACCACCGCCCACATGCGGTTTGATGACCCGCACTTTACTGAGGGGTACCTGCATGGTTTTTGCCAGTGTGCGGTGCAGATAGTGCGACACCTGGGTGGAGGAGATCATGGTGAGTCCGTTTTCATCCCACCAGGCAGCGGCGGCATGCGGTTCGGTAAAACCATGATTCACCCCTTCCATTTCAAAGTCCATCGAGCTGATGATCTCGGCTTCTTTTAAACCCTCCTCCTGATTTCCAAAGCGTAGTTCGGCTTTCTTATGCACATTGTTGTTCAGCTTCCCGTAGGCATGGATTTTTTCATGCACCCCGGCATCTTCGAGCGAATCTTCAATGCTTAAAAAGGCATGGAGCGGTTCATACTGGACCTCGATCAGGTTGCAGGCGGATTCCGCAATGGCTGCTGTGTCTGCCGCTACTGCCGCCACGATTTCTCCGATGTACCTGGTTTTTTCAATGGCCATAGCCGGTTCATCCTGTGAGATGGGCAATACCCCGAATTTTACCGGGAGTTCTTCTCCGTAGGCGATGTACCGGACCCCTTCGAGGGCCAGCGCCGCGGCCGTTTCAATTTTAAGGATGCGTGCATGCGGGTACAGACTTCTGACAAATTTCACATGAAGAGCATCCTTCAACCGGAGATCATCGGCATAGTCAGCCAGCCCCTGTACTTTCCGGCCGGCTTCGATCGACGGTCTGCTGATTCCGACACCGGAGGACTCTTTTCTGCCGCCGGCAGAATCAGGGTTAGGGGATTTCTGACTATCCTGCGCATATTCAGCTACCGCTTCGATGATTTTTTTATAGCCGGTGCAACGGCAGAGGTTCCCGCTCAGCGCTTCTTTGATCTGACCGATATCCGGATGGGGATGTTTGTCAATAAAATCAAGTGCAGTCAGGACCATGCCGGGTGTGCAGAAACCACATTGGATCGCTCCTTTCTCCACAAAGCGCTGTTGCAGTGCATGCAGTTCACCGTCTTTTGATACTCCTTCAATGGTGGTGATTTCAGCGCCATCGTGGCGGAGTGCGGGCGAGATGCAACTCAGTACAGGTGTCCGGTTTACCAGCACGGTGCAGGCGCCGCAACTTCCCTGTGAGCAGCCAATCTTTGTTCCGGTAAGTCCTATCTTCTCCCGTAACAAAGTGGATAACATGTCATGCTCTTCGGCAATTACCCGGTACTTCTTTCCATTCACCGTCAGCTGCAGTACTTTCATTTTGCGCTTTTTTAGACTGGATTCACTGCATCTTGTTTAATTATTTTCTGCTATGGTTCTCCGTCCGGTGGTAGAACCGCCGGCATGGTTTTTACGCTGCCGGTTATATCCCCGCACCGATACTTTTTCCACCGTCAACATAAATGGTTTGTCCGGTGATGAACTGCGTTTCCGCAGCGGCAAGGAAGGAAACCAGTCTGGCCACATCTTCCGCACGACCCATCTGTCCGGTGGGTTGCGCATCCATCAGTTTTTGAAGGACGGCCGGTTCCAGCTTTCGCGTGAGGGGGGTATCAATCAATCCCGGAGCAACGGCGTTGACCAGCACATTGTATTTTCCCAGTTCCAATGCCAGTACGCGGGTCAGGGCAATTACACCTGCTTTCGAGGCGGCGTAATTCGATTGGCCCGCATTTCCCAACCAGGCCCTGCTGGCAATATTGATGATTCTTCCCTGTCGCTGTTCCTTCATGACCGGAGCGACGGCCTTGCACATGAGCCAGGTGCCTTTCAGGTTAACATCAATCACACGGTCGAAATCCTCCGTGCTCATTTTCCAGATCACTTGGTCACGCAGGAGACCGGCATTGTTGACGAGCACATCAATTTTATCGTGCTGCAGTTGAGCCGCCCGGATCAGTTCGTGTACGTCCTTTTCACTGGTTATATCACATTTTTGAAAGCAGCATCCATGCCGGTCCCATTCTTTTTGGAGAACCTGCCCCTTCTCTTCATCACGATCGGCCAACACCACAAAGAATCCCTCGTGCATCAACTGCCAGGCAATGGCTTTGCCAATTCCGCTAGCCGCACCCGTTACTATCGCTGTGGAGTTCATATTGCTTTTTATTTTCATAAAGGTTGCTCTGGGTATCGTTGGCAATGGCCAGAATTTTGGCTACAATGCCAAATGCAATTTCCGCCGGATTGTTTTGGCCCAGGTTATATCCCATCGGCATATCCGCGTGGTCGAACTGTTCTTCATCGCAGATGCCCTGTTGCAAAAAGCGCTTCCTGGTCACCAGTATTTTTCGCCGGCTGCCAATCATGCCGAGGTAGGCGTGCGGCTGTCCTAAGCAGTACGCGAGAATTTCTCTGTCGTATTCATGCTGGTGGGTACAAATGACAATGTAGGTGTCCCGGTCGAATGGCAGCAGGGGCAACGACGTTTCGTGCGGCAGTGTGATGATTGAGGATGGCGGCAGATTCAGTTTGCCGGTTATCTCTGCCCGCTCATCCACCGCCAGAACATGGAAATCGAGTTTTTCCGCGAAATCGATGATGCGGCTCCCGATGTGTCCGGCCCCGAACACAATCAGCCGCTTCCTGATTTTCAAGGTATGGATGAAGATGCTCATGGTTCCTCCGCAGCACATTTGTAAATCCAGCAGTGGATATTCCCGCAACGTAGAGTTGCCTTCACCGATCAGTTTTACCGCATCTTCCACCACCTGTTTTTCAACATTGCCTCCGCCTACCGTGCCCAGTGCATGCCCCTGTTGCCATACCAGCATCGTCGCTCCGGCTTTCAATGGTGCCGAACCGGTGGTGCGTACCACCGTACAGAGCGCCACTGCTTCCCGGCGTTTCACCGCTTCATTTGCTGCTTCAAGTACAGTATGCATGGGGAAAGTATTTATGATAGTCGGCCTCGGTATTGATATTGGCCAATACGCCTTCCTCTTCTGTGATTACCGCTACCATGGCTTCCGGAGGAAGTAAGGACTTCAGGCTGGTATCCATGTCGTTTTCCAGCATTACTTTCCGGATCATGGCCGGGCTGAGTAACAGCGGATGTCCCTTTCTATCCCTGAACACAGGAATGGCATATTCCCCATCCCGCACAGCGTGCATCATTTGTTTCAGCAGCGGGTGGCCCGTAAAGGGATTGTCGGCATTTTGAAGGAAGACCATGTGGCCCTGCTTCACTGCATTCAAACCGAGCTGCACGCTGGATAATTTGCCGGCATCAGGATTCCGGTTGACAAGAACCTTTACATGTTCAGCGGCGGGTGTTTCCCGGAGCAGAGACTCCGTTTCATTGGAGATGCTTTCATTGATGACCAGCACCATGTCCTTAATGCCGGCTACAAGGTATTCGCCAAGCAGTTTCTGCATGAAGGTGAGGTTGGCATTGTAGCGGAGGAAAGCCTTGGTCCGGCCAAAGCGATGCGATCGCCCGGCCATCAGGAAAACCAGCGAGCAATGTTCAGGTCCTGTATGTCCGCTGATATTCATCGTCCGCTGAATTCCACTTTTTTACCAATAGAGCTTAAGCCCAGCAGGGCATCCTCGGTGCTGAAGATCGTAGTGAGCATGTCAAGTTCTGAAGCCGGACCTTTCGCCGCGTTAATAAGGTCTTCGGCAATTTGCATGGCTACCGGCGCTTTATGGCGCATGGTTTTTCCAAGCTGACCGATTTCTTCGGGATCAATGGTGTTGTGTGTATAAGCTCCGCTGATGATAGCGCTGAAATTATTTTTTGCATACAGCTCGGCATAGGCTTTCCACTTTTCCGGCAGTGCTCTCTTTTGCGGAAGCGGAAATTGTTTTTTCCCGTCGGGAATATCGAAGAGATCTTCGGCTGTAATGATTCCGTCAATCATTCCGATTTCCAGAGCATCTTTTGCCTTCAGCATTTTACCCGTAAGTATCATGTATTTGGCGAGACCTTTTCCAATGCGGGATTGTGTGCGCTGCGTCCCGCCCAGTCCGGGATAGATGCCGATACCGGTTTCGGGGAAGGCCATGACCGCCTTGTCGGTTGCGAGAATCACATCTCCGCACAAGGCGAGTTCAAGTCCGCCACCCAGTGTAAGTCCGTTGAGGAGAACCACCACTTTCTTTTCCGACCGGTCGATGCGGTCAAAAACCGATTGTCCGTAACTCGTGAAATCAACGATGTTGTTCAGCGAATGATTTTTAATGTTGGCTACAAAGAATTTTATATCAGCACCGGCTACAAAAGCCTTTCCGCTGCCGGTGATAAAGATGGTATGGATGGAGGGGTCAAGGTCCGCTTCGGTAAAACACTTTTCTAGCTGATGCATCACTTCGTTGTTCAGCGCATTCAATTCCTCAGGGCGGTTAAAGGTGATCAGGGCGTGGCCGCCGCTCTTGCGCAGACTGACAAATTCCTGGTTCCACCTGGAAGCGGATACTTCCGGAACCGTAGCGCCATGGTGTTGTGCAAAGCCTTTCACCATACTTTTTACCGCCGCTTCACCGGCCCTTCTCATCAGGTCTACCGGTCCGTATTTCCACTTTAAACCTATTTTTGCTCCTTTGTTCAGGTCGGTGGCGCTGCATACCTCTTCGGCAAGAATCTGCGAACACACAAAAAAGACCAGCCCCATCATCCGCTCATAAACCTGTTGGTACTTTTCGGGTGATACGTTGGGACCATCGCCGTCGCCGGTTTTCCAATGTTCCTTCTTGTCCACCTGTTTTTCCAGCAATGGCGCTACCGTATAGGCAGGGCCAAAGCATTCCAATGTCCGTTGTGCATGGAGGGCGATGGGTATTCCCGTGGCGTTCATTAAAGCAAAAGGTCCCATGCCAATGCCAAATGCTTTCCTGCAAATGGCATCTATCTCATCTATGCCTGCCAGACCTTCGTCCAGCACTTTAACCGCTTCGTTGAGCCAGGGAACAAAAAAGCGGTTGATGGCAAATCCGTATACATCTTTTGTCAGGATGGGATCTTTTCCGCTCAGTACGGCAAACTTCGTGGCCACCTGTACGGTTTCAGGAAAGGTAAGTTTGCCCGGTATGATTTCAACGAGTCTGTTTTTGGCGGCATGGTAGAAATAGTGAAGTCCTATGAATCGCCCCGGATGTTCTACCTGTGCCGAAAGTTCAGTTACAGAAAAGGAAGACGTGTTGGTCGCCAGGATGGTGTCCGGCGAAACGATCCGGCTAAGCACCCTGAACAATTCGGCCTTGGCGCCGAAATCTTCGTAAATCGCTTCCACCACAAGGTCACAGGGTGCAAGATCTTCCAGATTCGTTGTACCGCTCAGACGTGCACGAAACTGATCCACCTGAGCCTGGGTGAATATATTTTTGGAGGCGGCGTCATGAAGCGTATGAACAATATTGCTTATGCCCCGTTCCACCAGTGCCGTGTCACGGTCGGCAAGGATGACGGTGAATCCCTCCTGAGCGAATTTCTGCGCCAGCGCGGAACCCATAGTGCCCGCACCGACTATACCGGCCGTTCTGATCGTTTTCATTTGATGGGTAGGATGTGGTTTTCCCATTCGGGATTTCTTTTTTCAAGAAAGGAGCGAATCCCTTCCCGGGCATCATGAGTCTGCATCAGTTGATTGACATACATGATTTCCAGCTGAGGGAGAAAATTGGACAATACATGATTGAATTTGGCCCGCACAGCCCGAACGGCAAAACGCAGGGAGGAGGCGCTCTTCGGGAGAATGTGCGTTGCGATCCACTTTTCCGTTTCAGCAAGCAGCGTGGCGCGGTCGGCATACACTTCGTTCAGCAGGCCCATCGTTTTGGCTTCCTGTGCCGATATCGTTTTTCCGGTGAGCAGAAATTCTTCAGCCCTGGCTAGCCCGATTTTTTCAGGCAGGATGATGGATGCCGGCGGAGGGAAAACACCAAGCCTGATTTCGGGCTGACCTAGTTTCGCGCTTTCATCGGCAAACATAAAATTGCACATCAGTGCCAGTTCCAGTCCGCCACCGAGGCATTGTCCGCTGATGAGCGCGGCGCTGGGAATACTGAGGTCGCGCAGGGAGTAAAACAAACGGTGAAATCCTTGTAGCATGGTGGCAGCGTATTCCTGCTGATGTTCTTCCACACTGGCACCGAAAGAGAAGTGTTTACCGGCCCCCTCCAGGGTGATGAGTTTTAAGGAGGGCATGTTTTGAAAGGCGTCGAAGTGCGTCTGCAATTCGTCCATCATTTCATGGTCAAGCACATTGCCTTTTCCGTCGCTGAGCGTGATCCTGGCCACCGAAGCGTCGTGAAGAAACTCTATCGTTGTCTTTTTCATACTTTTTCTGTTTGGTATTGGGGACTGATGGCCCTGTGCAGGTCTTCATCCCATGGTTTTCCTTCCGACAGCAGCTGACGAAGCCTGATGAAGTTGATTTCCCTGTTTTCCTTTGGTCCCTCATTAAAGGCTTTGAATCCCGCTTTCGCCTCTGTCATCATGTTGAGGGCAAGCCATTCGCGGCTGCTCTCTTTGTTTTTATCCCAGTGTTCGAGTTTAAATTTCCGTACTTCAGAAATGGTTTTCATGGTGCAGTTGGGAAACGTATAGAGCAGTTTCGTGGTCAGACGGTTTACCGCTTCATCGAGTAATGAAAGATCCGTTTCTGAATCCGATACAATTTCTTTGGCTTTCTGCAATTCAGCTCCGCTTTTTTGAGTGCCGAAAATGATTCTTCCGTATTCGTCGGTAAGCCGGTCGGTGATGACGAGCGGATTGACAATGAAGCGTCCTTTGTATTTCAATACGGGAACGATGTCACTCACGATGCCGTAGTAATAGGCCTGGTGCGCCGACAGGGGTTCGCACAGGGTCAGTGAAGCCATGGCTCGCTCTATGCCCGTAAACAAGGGAAGAAAGTCGGTGGCTCCGCCGATGGGTGCGCTTCCATGCCGTGGCCCTGCCTGTCCGAAACGGGCCATATCGCTGGTGATGCTGAAGTCGCAGGCCATACCGATTTCCTGACCTCCGCCAATGCGCATGCCGTTGACTCTGCAGATGACGGGTTTTTCGCATTTCAGGATGGCGCTTACCATGTCGTTGAACAGTCGCATATACTGTGAATACTCCTGCGGATTGCCGCTGTAGTATTCGGCATATTCACGGGTGTTTCCTCCCGTGCAAAAGGCCTTGTCGCCAACAGCGGTGAACACCACGGCAACCACCTGGCGGTCGTTGGATGCTTCAGCGAAGGCAAAAATGATTTCCTTCACGGCCTTTGTGGTGTAGGAATTGTATTGCGAAGGGTTGTTCAGAATGATCCAGGCGGTGAACAATTGTTCAGCAACCTGACCCTGCTGGTCGAGGCAGGGTCTTTTTTCATACATGATTTCCCGGTACTGCGTTTCAGTCAGGTTGTGGTTCTTGAGTTCCATGGTGAGATAATTTTTAATGCTTAGTCGGGGATAAGTACCGAACGCACCTTGTATTTATGTTCGAGGGTGTTTTTAAACACTTCATTGATTTCCGACATCGGGAAGGTCTGCACGAAGGGGCCGGGCCGCAGGACTCCCTGCTCAATCAGGCTGATCACCTCGGGATACAATTCGGCGCGGCAACCCCATGTGCCGATTAATTTGGCATCGAAGGCCATCAGGTTGCTCAGCCGCAGTTCCGTTTTCTCCATGGTGAATCCGACGATGGAAAGTGTGGAGGTGAACGTAAGCAGGTTGTAGGCAAGATCCTGCCCGGACCTGGTGCCGCTGAACTCAAATATTTTCCAGCCGATGTCGGGCGCATTCATTTGCCTTGCTTTTTCCCTGACCTCGGCCTTGATGGTTTTCACATCCATGTTGCTGATGTTAAGAACCGAGTGAATCCCATTGTCAAGTGCCAGTTGCAGTTTTTCATCATGGATATCGAGCGCCAGCACTTTGGCCCCTGCGATTTGCGCCAGTAAAGCGCCGTAAACGCCCACGCCGCCGGCGCCAATGATGATGGCAAGATCACCGGCTTCCAGTTCGGATTTTTTCACCACCTGGTAGGGCGTGGAGATCGCGTCGGCCACGACAGCGAGCTGGCTAAGTGAATATTTTTCGAGGACACTGTCGGGAACGGGGCAGAGGTATCGTGAGGGTACGATGACGTGAGAGGCAAAGCCTCCGTGAAAATCATTGCCGGGCATCCGTTGGTTCCGGCAGATATTGCTTCTTCCCTTCCTGCACAGTGCACATTCCCCGCAAGGAAGCACCGCCGGTATGATCACATTCCTGTTCAGCCACTGCGCGTCGCCTTCCACCACGGTACCGCTTATTTCATGTCCGAGTGTGAGCGGCAGCGCATGGTGGGTTTTAACGCCGTAATGCCAATAGCTGAGGTCGGTGTGGCAAACGCCGCATCCCGCCACTTTCACCAGTACTTCTCCTTCTCCGGGCTTGTTGAAGGTGAGCGGTTCTTTTTGAAAGGGCATATCCGGCCCTGTCATTTGCCACTGGTAAGTAGAGTTCTTTTCCATCAGTGTACTTGTGTGTTTTCAAGGAGCAGTGCGGTTCCCTGTCCTCCTCCAATGCAGGCGGAGGCAATTCCGTATTTTATTTTCCTGCGCATCATTTCTCTGGCCAGGGTGATGGTCAGGCGCAGACCGCTGGCCGCCAGCGGATGACCAATGGCGATGGCGCCTCCGTTTACATTCAGAATATTCCGGTCGATGTTCAGGGCCCGTTCACACCCGATCACTTGTGCCGAAAAGGCCTCGTTGATTTCGAACAGCCCGATGTCATTCATTTTTAATCCGGCCAGTTCCAGCAGGAGTTTGATGGCCGGAACCGGCCCCAGGCCCATCAGTTTCGGATCTACCCCGCAACTGGCTCCTCCTGCAATGCGGATGTGGGGGGGTATACCCTTGTCCAGCAGGGTCTGTTTATCAGCCAGCATGGTGGCTGCCGCCCCATCCACAATGCCGCTGCAGTTGCCGGCGGTCAGTACCCCTACTTTGTCAAAAACGGTGGGAAGGAGGGCCAGCGCCTCAGGCGTAGTGTGACGTATATGCTCATCGTTAGCAAACCCTTCGCTGCCTACGGGCAGTTTGACTTTTCTTGGTTTCAGGCCTTCCACTTCAAAGGGTGTGCTTTGGATCGGGACAATTTCTTCCGCGAAAAGCCCCAGTCCGGAAGCGGTCATCGCCCGCTCAAAGGACAAGGCCGCATAGGCATCGCATTCCTGCCGGCTCAGCTTAAATTGTTTGGCTACATTTTCGGCGGTATAGCCCATGGGATAGCCCGCTGCCGTGTCGTCCAGCGCCTCCCAGAGCATGTCGGTGAACGCCGGTCTCCCGAGCGGATAGCCCATCCGGTTGCCGAAACTCACCGTGGGTGAGAGTGACATGTTTTCGGCTGCCGCGCAAAGCACCCGGGCGGCTTTACCCAGCGTAATTTGTTCGGCTCCCGTAATGATGGTTTCAAACCCGGAGCCGCAGATGCGCTGCACCATCAGCGCCGGTACCTGCATGGGAATGCCGGCATAAAGTGCGATGTGACGGGGAAGAAAGTAAGCGTCGGCTGAACTCTGGCCGATGTTGGCGGTGATCACCTGGTCCACCTCTTCCGCTTTTATTTTCTGTTTTGACAAGAGCGCCCGCGCGGCGAAAATGCCGAGGTCGGTGGGGGATACCCGGGCCAAGGTCCCGCAATATTTTCCAAAAGCCGTGCGGCAGCCTTCCACCAGATAAATGTCGGTAAAGAGGATGCCAATGCCTTTTTCAGTATGATGATATCCTTTCATAATTGTTGCGGCGAAGGGCTGGACAGGGAGGTTTCTTTGGACTGGAGCGCACGATAGGCTTCACGGGCCATCAGTGCCGCACCCAGCGACACCACGTGCTGGGGATGATCCAACACCACGATGTTCAAGGCATGTTTTTCATCCAGCAGGGTTTTCAGGTAAGGGTGAAAGGCAATGACGCCCCCCATCATGGCCACCGGGAACGAAGGATCAAAACGCATTTTGGCTACCCGGTTGCCGATGGAGAGGTAGACGCCCCGGGCGAGATTTTCAATCGGTTGTCCTTCAAAAATCCAGTTCATGATTTCTGTTTTGGCGAAGACCGTGCAAAAGCTGTTCAGTTCCTGCTTGTAGTCGCTCTGGGCCGCCAGGCGGCTCATCTCACGGATATCAATCCCGGCGCGTTCCGCGATTTCGGTTAGGAAGGCTCCCGTCCCGGCCGCGCACTTGTCATTCATAAAGAAATTCTCAACTTTCCCTTCCTGGTCGCAGCGGATCATCTTAATGTCTTCTCCACCGATGTCCAGGATGTTTTTCTCGCCCGGCAGCAATTGGTTGGCGGCAAGTGCCGCACAGTTGATCTCGGTTTTGATAATATCCGCATCGGGAAAATTCTTCCTGCCATAGCCCGTGGCGCAACTGTACTGAATCGGAAATTCGGCGTACAGGGCATTGATGATGTGACGGGAGGCAATCTTATCGCGGTTCAGCGTCTTGAGGATATACCGGAACACCACGTTTTTCGCATCGTCGATCACCGTGAATTTGGTATAGGCCGAACCGAGATCAATCCCCAGGTAGCAGGATCCGACGGGGTTGAATTCCTTCTTAATGTAGAGCGCATCCTTGCGTGTGGAGGGTCCCGCGAGGGAATACTGGGTGTACAGGTTTTTTTGTGTGATGGACTTCACCATGTTCACCATCGACAGATTCAGCGAGGTGCGGATGTAATGTTTGCGGCCGTACTCTACGATTTTTCCGTTCATAAAGTCAATCTCGGTCATCCGGTTGTTCATCAGGTCGCCGGCAAGGGATGGATAATGGTTTCCTCCTTTCTTCAGGTAGCGCAGGCAACTCCGTATGAAGTCATCCGGGAAGATGATTTTTTCAGCCTGCGCCACTTCCACCGATTCGGCGATGATCTGCTCAATCAGTTCAATGGAATCCGGAAAGGCCATGGCCTCCGCCATCGTAAGCCGACCGATGCCGCAAAGCGCGCTGAGAGAGGCGTTGAGAATTGTTTTTTCCCATACCCGCTTCGTTAGTTCGAAGGCCGGAATCGGCAGGGTCTCCAGCAACACGCTGTTCAGGATCTCCGCCAGACCTGCGGCAACCGGAGCTTTCTGGTCATCGATGGCCGCCAGGTAATTGGGGGGGTTAAAAAAGGTGATTCTGACCGTATTGGGCTCAGTGAGGTTGCCGGCAAAATTGATCACCATCCGCAGAACCCTGCTTTCGCTGAATTTTTGCACGAGTACATCTTCCACATCGATGCCGTTCTGCGCGCTGATGAAGACCGAGGTGTTGTCGTCCGGTACATCCTTCAGTACACTCTCTACCTGGTATGTTTTCAGGGCGATGAACACAAAATCGGGATTCTGCGCCAGCAGTTCAGCGGCCGTGGCGTACAAGTGTTGAAATCTGGCTTTGCGGTGAATGACATTCTCCAGAATGATGCCTTCATTCCGGATACGGTTGGTTTTGATCGGGTCGTTGTCGCAGATCAGCACCTTGCAGCCTGCTTCCTGCAAATGCACGGCAAGCGTCATCCCCACAGGTCCTAACCCGATTATTCCTGCTGTTATACCGTTTGCATCCATCATGCCTTGATTTTAGTCTCTTCGAGTTGCTCAATGAAGGTTTCAATCCTGGTGATACTCTGTCCTTCGGAAAAAAAGCGAAGGTCGCAGAGGTCTCCCTCTACAATGAGGCAGGGAATACCGGTTTGCTGCCTCAATCGCTGCGGCATCCCGAACTTCGCATTGGAGTTATTGAAACAGGTTTTGGTGTCGTGGTAGATGATGCCGTCGCAGCGATATTCCTTCAGCCAGCTGCCGAGCATACGCATTTTGGCTTTTTCACTGCGGTTGATAAAAATTTTGGTGTAAGCCAGGGCCGATGACTCAAAGGGATGGCGTTCGTCAAATTCATCGAAGACCCAACTGTTGCAATAGGTGGACGCCACAACGGCCGCCCCGTTTTGCAGAAAGAGATCGCTGAGCATGCGTATCCTTCCCCAGATGGGCATACCATCCCAGAAAATTCTGCATTTTTCCTCCCGGAGTAAACCGCGGTGCTGGCGGATGTTTTCTTCGAGTTCATGCAGAAGGGTACGGTAATACCCTGTCGCTTTTTCGGTTCCCCTCAGCACAACGATCGGACCCATGTGAATGACACCGTCAAAAAAGCTGATGGGAGCCGGACTTGTTGCTGCGGTTTGCAGCACCTTCTGCCAGAGCTCGCTGGCCTCCCGGCTGAGACGTATGCATTCGCGAAAGGCGTCAATGTCAAATTTCCGGCCGCTTGCTTTTTCACAAGCGGGAATAAGTTGTTTGTGCTGGCTGACCACCACCGCCACTTCTTCCGGACTCACTTCGTCCATGTGCCTGGGGGAATGAATGCCGGCAATCGGGCAATTAAATTCTGCAGCGAAGAAGTTAAACCAATCCTGAACTTCACGGCATTGATTGGTATTGTAAACAATAAGGTCGGGCCTTGGAATTTCCTTCAACCCGTACTGCCGCGTCAGCGGCGTGCTTTTATTCAGGTAAGCACCAATGTCGGCGGTGGTATAGGAACAAACATGACCCGAATATCCTGCCTTGATGGCGGAAGGAATGCATTCGGTGGCCAGACGCGACGCACCGAGCAGGGCGCCGTGGTTTTCGGGGAAGTACACCTCAAATCCGAATGAACGCAGAAGTTCAGCAGGTCCCACACTGGTGCACCAGGCGATCTTCTTGTCGCTGTGTTCGAGCGACAGGAAGTACTCTTTCATGAGCGCCTTCAGTTTTTGAACGGAAGCTATTTCATACATCATCAGATTTCGGTTTTAATCCGGGCCATTTTGTTTTCCGTGTCGAGCCGGATGAGGTATACATCCTGCCCCGGAGTTTCCGCTGAGCCATACATCTGCTCAATGTGAACCTTGTAAGCTTCCATCACGTTGTTCGGCGCAATTTTCAGAGAGGGCGTGAGGGTATGACGTTCAATGCTCAGTTCATCATCAATGATCATGGCGTATTTGATCTTCGAGAATTTCTGGGCAAGACCGCAATTCGCGTCATGCAGACATCCCTGCAGGCATTTACCCAGTTCACTCAGGCTGCGCGGACAAAAGCAGCCCTCTTCGGGTGAAATTTCATAAGTGGGCTCATCCAGTATTTTCTTGTTTGGAAAGAGCAACGCAACGGGATATTCGTTCCCGCCTCCCACCACCAGGGCGTGCTGGATATAATGGCATTTCGATTGTATCAACCCTTCCATCTCTCCGGGAATTACCTTTTCGCCGTTGGTAAGCTTAAAAATTCTGTCCTTCCGGGTGATCAGCTTCAGTCCTTCGCTGGTGATGTCTCCGATGTCGCCGGTACGGTACCAGCCGTCTTCGGTGAAAATGCCTTTGTTGGCTTCTTCATTTTTATAATAGCCGCACATCACATGCGGGCCTTTTACTTCGATTTCTCCATCCTCAGCGAGGCGTATACTGACGCCGGGAATGGGCTTGCCGACCAGTCCGCTTTCGCGTTTCAGCCGTGGATCGGTGAGTGTGCAGCAGGGAGATGTTTCGGTAAGTCCCCATCCCTCAATAACCGGTATGTTTCTCTTTTCAAATTCATCAGAGATTTTACGGGGCAGTGAGGCAGCTGCGGTAAAAACAAATTTTAATCCGGAATGAAAAAGATCTTCCCAGGCATTTCCCTGTTTCTGTGCGAGTTCCACCAGCGACTGGTATACTTTAGGCACAGAGAAGAACAGGGAGGGTTTAACAAGTTTCCAGTTGAGGAGTAATTCCTGCGGATCTTTGCCGCATCCCGATTCGAGATACATGGTGGCACCGGTGTAAAGTGCGGTGAATCGTTCAAAAATCCCCCCAAAACTATGGTGCCAGGGGAGGTAGGAGAGAAAGCGGTCATCGGCATTCAGGTTAAAATCAGCCGACCATAAACGTTCCAAAGCCATTTGCTGCGATAGAATATTCCGGTGGCTCAATTGCACGCACTTTGGAATTCCCATCGTTCCCGAGGTGTACATGTTCAGGCAGATGTCATCCGGAGCAGCATCTGTTTTAAGGGCAAAGTCCGATCCATCTTCTTCCTGCAGGCCGGAAAAGGGAACCAGGTTGTTGAAGCGCGGGTCGTTTACCTCGTCAAAAACGATTATTTTTTTTAAGGAAAGCTCAGGACTTACGCGGCTGAGCTGAAGAGCGCCTGCCACCGCGAGGTACGCGGCATCGGAATGTTGTATGATGAGGGCTGCCGTTTCCTTGTGGAAGTAAGCGAAGATGGGGACGCTGATGCCTCCGCAGGCCATCACGGCCATCTCCGTTTCCAGCATTTCCAGACGGTTGGGAGAGAAAACAATCATTTTATCGCCCGGACGAAAACCAAGACGATGGAGGCCTGCCGCGATATTTTTTACATGCCGGATGAAGGCTTCCCAGGTAATGCCCCTGTACTGCCCTTCTTTCTTTTCGCAAAGTACATTCCTGTGAGCATAACGTCCGGCGTTTTGCAGCAGCATCGTGGCAATGTTGGGGAGTATTGCTCCGGGAGGGATGGTTGATTCCAGGTTCTTCATTGCGTTTCGTGTCAGCGTTTCGTTGTTGATTTTCTGCCGGAAGTGATGGGGTCAGCAGTATAAGGTGGAGAGCAGGTATGTTTATACGCTCACGGTGCTTTTTTCCAGCAGTTTGAAATGCCTGTATCCCCCCCAAAGGGCTGCGCCGGCAGCGCCTGCATAGATGGCATCGGGATGGGTAATCACTTTAAATGCTTTTCCTGATTCAGCCAGTTGCTCGCCCAGCGCCTGATACATCCCTTTGTTGAGGGCCATTCCGCCGGAAAGGAAGATGGGTGATTCCGCCTTCAGCGAACTCAGCAGTTTGATGATTCTGTTGGCGATGGAGAGGTGAATGCCTTTGATGATGTCGGGGGTCTGAATGCCGCGCGATACCATATTGATGACATCGGTTTCTGCCAGTACAGCGCAGATTCCGGAGGATACTTCCGGTTGTGTCGCCATCAGGGATACGTCGCCCACCTCTTCAATCGACAGACCCAGATACCGGGAGATGTTCTCCACAAATTGTCCGGAGCCGGAGGCGCACTGACCGGTCATCTTATAATCTACCACCCTGGCATCTTCCGATATCCTGATGGCCCTTACATATAATGCGCCCATATCCACCACCGTTCGTGACTCGGGAGCGAAGAAATTGGCGCCGCGGGCATGCGTGGTCATGCCATAGAAGTGACCGCGCTTTCTTCTCACAAGATCTCCTTCTCCTGTGGAGGCGAGGTAGGCCACATCTTCAAAGGCCATTCCGTGCTTCTTTAGCATGGTCTGAATCATTTCATCGGCGACCTGCGTGGGGTTTCTCTTCCTTATTTTTTCGGTGTGCTTATCACGCAGTACTGCTTCAGTTCCATAATCCATCAGGATCAGCTTGATAAAATTGCTGCCCACATCAATGCCCATTGTTTTCACAGGTTCCGCCGGAGCATGTGCCGGATGGCTGATTTTCTTTGTCGGGAGTTCCATGGTATCTTTCTTCAGGCATGCGCCTTGTTGCTGCTTGTTGCGGGAGTCTCCGGTTTGAAGTTTCTTCTTGCAAACATGGCGCCGCCCAGGGCTCCCATGAAAATGGAGTCGGTATGAATGTTGATTTTGATCTTGTCACCGTAATTTTCTTTCACCAGCTGGCTGAGGTATTTTATCACCGCGGGGTTGCGGGCCACACCGCCTGTAAAAGTGAATTCATTAAATACCCCTCCGCTTCGGGCAATCAGCGACATGGCCCGCATGATAATGGCCTTGTGCAGACCGCCGAGGATATCCTCGCGCTTTTCTCCGAGGTTGGTGAGTTCCCTGAGTTCGGCTCCGGCGAATACCGTGCAGGTGGAGCAGATGCTTACTTCTTTTTCAGCCTTCATGGCCATCGGCCCCAGTTCATTGAGAGAGATACTCATCTCGTCGGCGATGTAGCCGAGGTACCTTCCGCATCCTGCCGCACAGCGGTCATTCATCTGAAAACTGGTGACCAGACCGTAGCGGTCCACCTGAATGGCTTTGGTGTCCTGTCCGCCGATATCAAGTACCGTACGTGTTTCGGGGAATACGGCATGCGCCCCGAAGGCATGACACAGTATTTCAGACCGGATGCAGTCTTCCGGAAAGGGAAGGAGGGCCCTGCCATACCCTGTACCGGTCATGTTGCTGATGTGAAATTCCAGCGCGGTGATTTCATCGATGTGTTCGCGCAGACTCTCCGATACGTGTTCAAAATTTCCTTTCAGAAGCCCGATTTCCGCATCGAAGTGGAAACTGGAGTGATCATCGGTCCGGTCGGGCAGGCTGCTGTATTTTTCCTTCAACTCCTCCATGGCCTGATGGACGAGTTCGGCGAAATCAAACTGCACACGGATGTTCTCGGCGGGACTGATGCTCTTGTCCCATACCGTCATGAGTGGTTCGAAAAGTTGTGTGTCAATTTTGCCTAATTCCTCATTGTATTTTTCCGAAACGATGTCGCGGAAGAACTGGTTCTTCGCACCCAGGTTGTTGTACAGGTAATCGTATTTTATTTTTGGCTTGAAAGCGCGGCGTATGGAACGGAGATGCCCGAGCATCTCTTCTCTTTGCTGTTCGTCTTTGAAATAGCCGTAGCAGGTTTTGTACAGTTCCTCGCCCAGCCGGTCCAGCCGTACTTTAAATTGTTCGTACTGAAACACGCTCTCCAGGTCATCGATGTATTTGCGGTATTCGGGTTTATTCTGAAAATCCGTTTCCAGCTTTTTTTTAAGGATGGAAAAGCGCGCATTGTAAATGGCTTCGTCGCGGGCAATGTCGGCAGCTACCGCATAATTGGCCCTGGTATTGGTGATGCCACGTCCGATGATTTCATCGTTTTCATTGATGATGACGGCCTTTGAGGTGGTGGAGCCAAGATCAACCCCGAGGTAGTATTTGTTCATGATGTAGGGATTATACGCTCAGACCTTCCTGGCTGATGATAATTTTTCGTTGTTCCAGCATCTGGAAATAGGACTCCAGTCTGTTTTTAATGTTGGCATAGGAGAAATAACGGGGATCTACAAGGTCGCTCTCAATAAATCCTACCGGTGCGCCGGTGCGCTGTTCGATTTCACGCATAATCATCAGTTGGCCGGCCGAGAATGAATTGCAGGACTTGATGGAGTTGATCAGGAAGCCGTCAGCCTTATATTCTTTTACATATTTTTCCAGAAGCCCTACCCGTTGCGGCAGGTTCATGTTGGTGTAGCATCCCATGCAATAGCGGGCCAGGGATTCCAGGGGTTCAGCCGGATCATGGCGGAAGCCCAGGTCGTATACACCGCCCACCTTGGTATAGCTGGACGCAACAATGACGGCCCCCATATCATAAAAAATCTTCCAGAATTCGCGGAAGTTGGTCCAGTTGGGAGGTCCTTCTACCACCAACCTGAATTTCTGTTCTTTCATTTCTCCTTCCGGCGTAACCGGTCCGAGACCCAGTTGCATGCGTTCCTGAACCTCTTTCCACAATTCGGAATAATAATCTACCGCTTCCGCAGTACCCCTGAAGGCGGTGAAAATGGGGCCTATGTAATACACTCCGGCGAAGTAGGCGTCGATGGGGCTCGGTACATTTTTGGCGCTTTCCAGCACTTTCACCAGCAGGTCTTCCGCACGGGCGGAATTCAGCATCATGGCCGAGAGACGCTCCTCGTCGAATTTCCTGCCTGCTACCTTTTCCATTTTCGGGATCACCTCTTCCTTTAACTGCTTCACCATGTAGTCCACCTGGTCCTTCGTGATCTTTCCATCTTCCTGATAGGGAGTGTGCAGCATGGCGACCGGAACACCGGGATACAGGCGCTCCAGATTTTCGAACCACTTAAGAAAGGTAAAGCAACCGGTGTAGCTCAGAAGCAGCAGATCGGGTGGAGGAAGCTTTTCGCCGGTAGGGCCGATATTGCCGTTCAGCATCATCCCGATGTCGCATTTCACATAGGTGCATACATCTTCAGAGTAACCCATCTTCTCTGCATCTTTGATGTAATCGCCCGACTTTTTCCGCATGCCGCTCTGCAGAGCGTTGATCTCCGGATAGACGGGCAGCATATCAAAGGACAGAATCAGTTCAGTGAGATTTCCAGGCACGAAGGTGTATACCACTTTTCTTCCGTTTTCGGTAGCCTTGCTCAGGTCGTGAAACTGTTTGGCCAGCATCTCCTTCTGGAGGTTCATGCTTTTTTCCTTGATTGCGTCTTTCGGTTCTGCCATCTGTTAATTCCTTGCGGGCTTATGCCCAAAGTTTGATTGAGTCTGAAAAGGTGCCGGCCTGCTCCTTGATTACTTTGAACTGTCCGGTATTTTCATGGTATTGGAAATTGATATGGGGTATGCCGGCTTCTTCGCATTCTTTCTGCATCAGCGGTCTGTCGAGCAGGGCGGGATCACAGAAACTGGCAGCGGAGAAGATCACCCCGTCGGCATTCCTTTTATACACCAGGTCAATAAGGCGCTTGCCTTTGGGGTTGCCTACATCGTAATAGGCGGAAGAAAACGTGCTCTGGTGGATATACGCTTCCATGAGCGCCTTTAGCGGCTCATCGCTGTCGTCACGAATGTCACCCTGTATCCAGCGGGAGCCAAGCATGAAATCATCGTCTACAATGTAACAGCCTGCCATTTCGATGGATTTAATTAATCCTGCCGGTGGCTGCTCACAGAAGGAGCCGGTGATGACGACACGGATGTTGTCCATGGCCTCACCCCGTTCTTCGCTGATGATGTCTGTCACCTCCTGCAACATGGCATTGTGTTCTTCAACAGGAATGGTGATGCCGGCACGTAAGAGGTAATAGGTTTCGAGTGCGGATAGTCGCCAGGGATAGTGCTGTCGGATGTTGTAAATGTTTTCGATCAGTCTGCGGTTGGTGTTGTAAAGCCTTATCGATGCATTGAGTCGTTCAGTTAGCAAGGGTTGATGATTGATAGCGTATATGTCCTCCAGTATTTTTTCCATTTCCTGCATATAGAATGCACCGCCGATGGACGGGTCAAAATTCTGGGGGTAATCAAAGTATCGCTGGAAATGTCCCTTTTGCGATAATTTAAACATGCCGGAGAGATTCCGCACACAGTCGCAGATGGCCGGGAAAAGGAATCCGTCGAACCCGTCAAGGTTGCTGTCGAGCGCCATTTCGATGATGCCCCGTGGAAGATGGCAGATGTAGCTCTGGTAATAGGCGTCTCCCCGGATGATCTGTTTGCGGTCTCCGGCGCCCATGATGCCTACCGGAAGTCCGTTGACGGCATGAATAATTTCACGCGGCACATAGATCGGCAGATAGCCCACAAGGACACGGTGCTCACCGTCCTGCTTCCATTTTTTGGCCGCTGAGAATTGCAGATCGAAGGCCAGCGCTTCCGCCCTTTTTATAATGTCGTTCAGTGTATCCATACCTGTGCGGCTTATCACGTATTAAAAACGGTGCTTCTCATTTGATGCGATCAGGAAGCCCTGAATCAAAAGTAACAGGTGAGTCTTTTTCAGCCTATGACGATTGTCAAGGAATCCGGGGGCCCACCCACGCTGAAAAAAGAAGGAGCTTCAATATTCATGATGAAACATCCGGAAATTAAAATTCAGATGTTCATGCATCAATATCGATTCATGAAAGGAAAGCCGGAATAAGGGAAAGAAGGGCTGGTACTATTTCAAGAATACGAATCTGTACCTGGTATTATAACAAGAAGAATGACCGTGGTCATGAAATTAAAAAAGGATCATGTTCCTGTTGAAGATGCTGTCATCACCACATTCAAACGAACCGGATGTTCCCGAAAAAATAAAGTATAAATTATCCCCTTCATGATAAATGTTAGCTCATGAAAAGGGAGCCTGGAGCCTTTCGGGGGAAATCGGAGCGAGTGCAGGGGACGAAATGCAGATTGATCCGCGGGTGAGTTTGCAGCATCAGGGCCTGTTGCTGCCTGCTCCCGGCGACTTGCGCGGCGGACGGCCCTTGCCTGCTGGACGACGCCCTTGTCGCTGTCGCGAAGCGGCGGCTTTGCTCATGTCGGGAGCCGGACCGATTTCTTCCGGCAACGGCAATACCGGCAAGGCATGACCGATCAGTTTTTCAATACGCCTGAAACGCTGCAGATCCTGCGGACTCACCAGGGTGATGGCCACGCCGCTTTCTTCGGCGCGCGCGGTACGGCCGATGCGGTGAATGTAATCCTCGGGATCATGCGGTACGTCGTAATTCAGCACGAGGCTGATCCCTTCCACATCGATGCCGCGCGAAAGCACATCGGTACCCACAAGTATTTTTACTTTACGGCTTTTGAAATCGCGCATGAGCTCTTCGCGGTCTTTCTGTTCAAGGTCGGAGTGAAAAGCCGAGGTTTTCAGTCCCGCTTTGCGCAGATCGGTATTCACCCGTTTCGCATTGTCCTTTGAAGAAGCAAATACAATCACCGATTCAAACTCCGGTTTTTTCAGGATGGAAATGGTCATCGCCAGTTTCTGATCGTGGCCGGTGAAATAGATTTCCTGCTTTATTTTATCCGCCGGCCTCGACACCGCGATGCTTACTTCCTTGGGCTGATGCAGGATCTGGTTCGCCATGGTACGGATGCGCGGTGGCATGGTGGCCGAAAAGAGCATGGTCTGACGCTTCACCGGCAGCATTTTTACAATGCGCATGATGTCATCGTAAAAGCCCATG